>CAXBBA010000497.1:0-2325 GCA_963973805.1 uncultured Halieaceae bacterium
CCCGGTGGCCGATACCGTAGATCGGCGCACGGGGCGGGCAGACCTCGCCGCCGGTGCTGCGGAGTTGCGGGCGCATTGGCGGGACCCTGATTTTGATCCCGCCGAAGCCGCTTTCTATTATGTGCGGGTGCTACAGATTCCCACGGCACGGCATTCCTATCTCGATGCCCTGGCCCTGGGTATGGAGCACGCCGCGAATCAGCCGGACACGATCCAGGAGCGGGCCTACAGCTCGCCAATCTGGTATCGCCCCGGTGCATCCTTACCCTGATCCATTTGGAGACATTTCATGCAGGACCTTTTTTCCCTCAACGGAAAGACCGCCGTCGTCACCGGCGGATCCCGGGGCATCGGCGCTATGATCGCGAGAGGCCTCGTGGGCAGCGGTGTCAAAACCTACATCACCGCGCGGCGTGAAGAGGAGCTGCGGGCAACGGCGGATGTTCTCGGCGAGTTCGGCGAGTGCATCGCCATTCCCGCGGACCTGTCCAGCGAAGATGGCCTGAAGCGCTTTGCGGGGGAGATCAAGGAGCGCGAGAAGGCCCTGCATATCCTGTTCAACAATGCGGGCGCCACCTGGGGAGCCCCCATCGATGAATTTCCCGAGGCGGGTTGGGACAAGGTGATGGACCTGAACGTGAAGTCGATTTTCTTCCTCACTCAGGCACTGCTGCCGACGCTGCGCGCCGCCGGAAACCAGGATGATCCCGCGCGAGTCGTCAACATCGGCTCCGTGAACGGTCTGGCCTACGCGCCGCTGCAAAACTATTCCTACGCTGTCAGCAAGGCGGCGGTACACCACCTCACGCGGCAGATGGCGGTGGATCTGGCCCAGGACAAGATCAACGTGAACGCGATTGCACCGGGATTCTTCCCGAGCAAGATGACCGCGCACATGCTGGACCACGAAGCGGAGATGGCCGAGGCCATTCCCCGTCGACGCCTGGGTACGCCGGAGGACGCCGCGGGCACGGCGATTTACCTGTGTTCCCGCGCTTCAGCCTTTGTCACCGGGCACGTACTGGTGCTCGATGGCGGCCAGGTTGCCGCCGCCTGAGGCGCTAGCGAGTCACCACCAGGCGCAGGCCCTGAAGGGTGACCTGGGCCCCCTGGAGGGCCTCCAGGCCGGCGCTGCGCCGGACCTGGAGGCGCGTAATTTCCTCGTCGCGCACCGCCCCGTTCTGCGCCTGCAAAGCACGCAGGCGTTCTTCTTCCGCCGAGAGTTTCTCGTCGTAGGCCCGCCGGGCTTCCTCTATGGTTTCCCGGGCAAAATCCTGCGCCAGCGCTTCCGCGCGTTCGACGGTGTTCTCGATCTCTTCCCGGAGCTGCTTCACGACTTTCACCGCCGTACCCCGGGGTAACTTCTCGATGCGCTCGTTGAGTCGCTCGTGGGTGAGCAGGGCGCTGAGGTCCCGGCCCCGGGCGTCCAGGAGCAGGCGATGTGGTGCCAGGGACAGGTAGCGACCGAGCCCCAGGGACCGGGGAGCCTGCACCGCCAGCGTAAACACCAGTTCATAGAGCCGGGATCCACCGGGCACACCTTTGAGCTGCATCGTGCCGACGGAGGCCTGGCCCAGACTGCTTCCCAGCACCGACTCCATCGCACCTTCGAGCCAGGGATGCTCCCAGGCGAGGAAAATCCAGTCCTCGCGCTCCAGAGCGCGCTCCCGGGAGAAGGTCACGGTGCAGCCTTCCTCGGGCAGCTCCGGGAATACAGCCAGGACTTCCTGCTCCGCGGGCCGCAGAATCACGGTGTGCTCACTGTGATCCTCGTGCTCCACGCCTGCGACGTCGCACAGTTGCTCGAGGTAGCTGCCAAGGGTTTCCGGGTTTTCCGCGGCCTCGATGGACTCGGCGAGCGCCTGGCCCTCGCCCGGGTCACAGGAACTGCGCTCCAGCAGTCGGTCCCGTCCCGCTGACAGCTCGTCGCGCGTGCGGGCGGTGAAGGCCGCGGTCTCCTGGAGAAGTGCTTCGAGCCCGTCATCGGGGTTTTGCAGCTGCTTGTTCAGCTCCCGGGCAAAGCGCGCCAGGATCATGTCGCCGGCGGAGCAGCTCTCGCGGAAAGCATTCATGCCGTCGTTGTACCAGCGCAGTAAGGTTTCCTGGGCGCTGCCCTCAAGGTAGGGGGCGTGGATGTGGATAAGGTCGCGCTGACCAATGCGGTCCAGGCGGCCGATGCGCTGCTCCAGCTGGTCCGGGTGGTCCGGCAGATCGAACAGCACCAGGTGCTGGGCAAACTGGAAGTTCCGTCCCTCGCCACCGATCTCGGAACAGATCAGCGCCTGGGCACCCTGCTCCTGGGATGCGAAATAGGCGGCCGCGCGG
>CAXBBA010000498.1:0-2325 GCA_963973805.1 uncultured Halieaceae bacterium
AATGCGGACCTGCGGGGCATGGCCCGGGACAACCGCTTCCGCGCCGACCTCCTCGACCGCCTCAGCTTCGACGTGGTGCACATGCCGCCATTGCGGGAGCGGGACCGGGACGCCCTCCTGCTGGCCGAACACTTCGCCATGCAGATGAGCTCGGAGCTGGGCTGGAGCCTGTTCCCGGGTTTTGCCTCCTCGGCCGTGGAACAGATTCAGGACCACCATTGGCCAGGCAACGTGCGGGAACTGAAGAACGTCGTGGAGCGCTCCCTGCACCGCTGGGGAGATGAAGACCACCCGGTGGCCGAGCTCATCGTCGATCCCTTCGCCACCCCCTGGGCCGGCGAGCACCACGCCTCAGCGCCCGCCCGGGAGCGAGCATCTGCGCCCCCGGCAGAGGAGCCGGTCGAGGTGCCCGCCGTAGCCCTCGTATCCGATCTGCGCTCGGCGGTGGACGACTACGAACGCGCCCTGCTGCTCAAGGCCCTCGCCGCCAACGACCACCATCAGCGTCGCACCGCCGAGGCCCTGGGCCTCAGCTACGACCAGGTTCGCGGCCTCGTTCGCAAACACGGTGTCAGCGGTCGTCCCAAAGGCGCGGCGTGGCACCCCGGGGGCAGCGCCACACCCGGTATGTAACACCTACCCACTCGGGGGCGTTTTCTCAAGGGTCCTGAGCCGTTACCGTAGGCGCCCTCCTTTCTTCAATTCAGGATCAAGACCATGGCTCCCACCGCGACGCTGACGCTCACCGACCCCTCTCTCCTGCGCAGCCAGGCCTTCATTGGCGGGGCGTGGGTAAACGCGGACGACGGCGCGCAACCCCGCGACCGGCGACACCATTGGTGAGATTGCCAGCGTGGGTGAAGCCGAGACCCGGCGAGCCATCGAAGCGGCGGCGACCGCAATGAAACAGTGGAAGAACCAGTGCGCCAAGGACCGCGCCAAAGTTCTGCGGCGCTGGTTTGACCTGATCATGGACAACCAGGAAGACCTGGCGCAGATCATGACCGCCGAGCAGGGAAAACCCCTGGCGGAGGCCCGGGGTGAAATCGCCTACGGCGCTTCCTACGTGGAGTGGTTCGGAGAGGAAGCCAAGCGCATGTACGGCGACGTCATCCCCTCCCCCGGCCCCGACAAGCGCATCGTCTGCATTCGCCAGCCCGTCGGTGTGGTCGCGGCCATCACTCCCTGGAACTTCCCCGTAGCCATGATCACTCGCAAGGCCGCTCCGGCGCTGGCCGCCGGCTGCAGCATTGTCATCAAACCCGCCAGCGAGACGCCCCTGAGCGCCCTCGCGATTGCCGAACTCGCCGCTCGCGCCGGCATACCCGCCGGGGTGATCAACGTCGTCGCGGGCTCCGCCCGGGTGATTGGGGGTGAACTCACGAGCAACCCCACCGTACGCAAGCTGACCTTCACCGGCTCGACGCCCATTGGCAAGATTTTGCAGGCCCAGTGCGCCGAGACCATGAAGAAGACCTCGATGGAACTCGGTGGCAATGCCCCCTTCATCGTCTTCGATGATGCGGACATCGATGCGGCGGTGGATGGCGCCCTCATCTCCAAGTACCGCAATGCGGGCCAGACCTGCGTGTGCTCAAACCGCCTGTTCGTGCAACGTGGCATCTACGACCGTTTCGTGGAGAAACTCGTCGAGAAAACCACCGCCATGAAAGTGGGGAACGGCGCAGACGACGGCGTCGACGTAGGCCCCCTGGTCAATGCCAAGGCGGTCGAGGATGTGGACGCGCTCGTACAGGCGTCGGTGCAGGCCGGCGCCAGCGTGGCCCTCGGTGGCAGCCCCCACGAACTCGGCGGCAACTTCTATGCCCCCACGGTGCTGACGAACGTCACCAGCTCCATGGCGGTTTTCCGCAACGAGATTTTCGGCCCCGTCGCCCCCGTGATCCCCTTCGACACCGAAGAAGAAGTTATCGCCATGGCGAACGACACGGAGTTCGGCCTGGCCTCGTACTTCTATGCCCGGGACCTGGGCCGCGTCTGGCGCGTGGCCGAGGCACTGGAGTACGGCATCGTCGGCATCAACGAGGGCATTATTTCCAACGAAATGGCTCCCTTCGGCGGCATCAAGGAATCCGGCTCCGGACGCGAAGGCTCCAAATACGGCATGGATGACTACACCGAGATCAAGTACATGCTGATGGGCGGCATCTGACACCCCCTCGGCGCTGTACTGCTTCGCCTGCGGCTTAGCAGTCTGTACGCGGGGCGGCGCGGTACTGCCCGGGCGTCCGTCGAGCGCGGTGAGCAGTGCGCCAACGCCGATGGAGATGCGCGAGCAGCCCGGGTAGCACCGGGTCGCCCCGC
>CAXBBA010000499.1:0-2310 GCA_963973805.1 uncultured Halieaceae bacterium
TGTTGGTCAAGTTCCATAAATATCGTGTCCAGATACGCCAGCTGGTCGCCGCCGTTGTCCAGACCGTTGAAGTGTCTCTTGTGGTCGCTGCGGGAGCTCTGGCGATCCAGAAACCAGCCCACGTGTTTGCGCGCAATGCGCGGACCCATGAGGTCGCCGTAAAAGGCGTGGAGCGAGCGCAGGTGCTCCCCCAGCGTCGCGTACTGCACGTCCCGGGACGGCTCGCACGCGGTCTCGCCGGCGAGCTGGCGCGCAATCATGCCCGGCAGCCAGGGGGCGCCCTGGGCCGCGCGCCCGATCATGACACCGGCGGCGCCGGTATGCGCCAGCACCTTGCGGGCCTGCTCAGCGCTGTCGATGTCGCCGTTGGCAAGCACCGGGATGGCGACGGCTTCGGCCACCGCCGCGGTGGTGTCGTGCTCCACCTCACCCTTGAAGGCACAGGCGCGGGTTCTGCCGTGCACTGCCAGAAGAGCAATGCCCGCATCTTCGGCAATGCGGGCGATGGTCGCTGCGTTGCGGTGCTCCCGGTCCACGCCGGTGCGGATCTTCAGCGTGACGGGAACCGGCACCGCCGCGACCACCGCGTGGAGGATGCTGGCGACCAGCGCCTCGTCCGCCAGGAGTGCGGAGCCCGCCGCCTTGCGGCAAACCTTCTTGGCGGGGCAGCCCATGTTGATATCGATGATCTGGGCGCCGCAGGCGACATTGAATCGCGCCGCCTCGGCCATGACCTCGGGATCGTTGCCGACGATCTGTACGGAACGGGGCTCCAGCTCGAGGTCGTGGCACCGCCGCTGGCGGGACTTGCGGGACTCGCGCAGGCGCGGGTCCGCGTGCACCATCTCGCCCACCAGCAGCCCGGCCCCGAAGCGGGCGCAGAGCTGACGGAACGGCAGGTCCGTTACGCCGGCCATGGGCGCAAGGGCCACGGCGTTGGGCGTGAGATGAGGACCTATCCTGAGCATGGTTTGCGTGTCTTCCCCTGAGCACCGGAGGTGGCGGCGAAAAAGACGCGCAATGTTACGTGAGCGTGAACGTCCCCGAAAGGTATTGACGTGGAAAAATGATCAAAAAATGCGCGAAATCACGTGGGGGTCACGCCGCTCAGGCAGACCCACTCGTCGCGCTGGGCGAACACCGTCAACGGCAGCTGCGCTGCGTAGGTGGCGATCAGCTCGTCTGCCTGGGTATCGAGCAAGCCGGCCAGGACCAGGCGCGCTCCCGGCGCCATCAGGTCCGTGATCGGCTCTGCCAGCTCAGCCAGGGGGCCGGCGAGGATGTTGGCGAGGACTAACTCACTCTGGCCCTTCCAGGCCTGTTTGTCGTAGTCGTCGGGCAGGGCCACCTCAATGGATCGGGGATCGATGCCGTTGCGTTCGGCATTGTCGGCGCTCGCGACCAGGGCCTGGGGGTCGTTGTCCACCGCCAGGAGTCGAGAGGCGCCCAGGCGCAGGGCGGCGATGCCGAGGATTCCCGAACCACATCCGTAATCCACCACCTTCTGCTGCGCCCCCGCGAAGCGGTCGACGGCTTCGAGGCACATGGCGGTGGTGGGGTGGGTGCCCGTGCCGAAGGCCAGGCCGGGGTCCAGCAGCAGGTTCACGGCGCCGGGGTCCGGCGGTGTTTTCCAGCTCGGGCAGATCCACAGGCGCTCACCGAAGGCCATGGGTTCGTAGTGGCTCATCCACTCCCGCTCCCAGTCCTTGTCTTCCAGGATCTCGACCCGTGCGTTGTCCCGACTCGGCCCGGGCAGGGCGGCGAGTACCGGGTTCATGTCCGTGTCCGCCGGGAACAGGCCCGTCAGGCGGATGGCGTCCCACAGCGGGGTCTCGCCGACCCGCGGCTCGAGAAGCGGCTGGTCGGCGCGGTCCTCCAGGGTGACGGACAGAGCACCGACGCCCAGCAGGGCGTCTTCGAGGTTTGCGGCAGAGGCGGGTTCGCAGTCCAGGCGCAGTTGCAGCCAGGCCATGGTGTCAGCCGTCTTCCAGCTTGCTCTCGAGGTAATGGATGCTCACACCTCCGGCCATGAACGACGCGTCGCGCACCAGCTCCCGGTGCAGCGAGGTGTTGGTGCGTATGCCTTCGATGACCAGCTCGTCCAGGGCCTGGCGCATGCGCGCCAGCGCCTGGTCGCGGTCCTCTCCATAGGTGATGACCTTGGCGATGAGCGAGTCGTAGAACGGCGGCACCGTATAGCCATCGTAGATGTGGGAGTCCACGCGCACTCCGGGGCCGCCGGGAGCGTGGAACGTGGTGATGCGGCCGGGCGAGGGCAGGAACGTCTGGGGGTCTTCGGCGTTGATGCGG
>CAXBBA010000500.1:0-2298 GCA_963973805.1 uncultured Halieaceae bacterium
TGAGACGATGAAAGAGGCGCCGCTGCAGGAGTGTGTGCCCGTGCCCGCCAATCACCCCCTCTATATTCTGTACACCTCGGGGACCACGGGGCAGCCCAAGGGTGTGGTGCGGGATACGGGGGGCAGCATCGTGGCCCTCAAATGGAGCATGCGGGCGGTCTACGACGTGCAGCCCGGCGATGTGTTCTGGGCTGCGTCAGACGTGGGCTGGGTCGTGGGCCACAGCTATATCGTCTACGGCCCCCTGTTCAATGGCAGCACCAGCGTGTTGTACGAAGGCAAACCCGTCGGTACCCCGGACGCGGGCGCGTTCTGGCGCGTTATCGCCCAGTACGACGTGAACGTACTGTTTACGGCGCCGACGGCGTTCCGCGCGATTCGCAAGGAAGACCCCCAGGGGGACTTCATCGATCGCTACAACCTCACCAGTCTGCGTTCCCTGTTCCTGGCCGGGGAGCGCTGTGACCCCGACACGCTGAAATGGGCCCAGGAGCAGCTGAAGGTGCCGGTGATCGACCACTGGTGGCAAACCGAGACGGGCTGGCCCATCTGTGCGAACTGCCTGGGTATCGAAGTGCTGCCCATCGTTCCGGGCTCGCCGGCGCGCGCCGTTCCTGGCTACGACGTGGTGGTGCTGGATGAGGCGGGGGAACCGGTGGAAGACGACACCATCGGCGCCCTGGCAATCCGCCTTCCTCTGCCTCCGGGCACCTTCGTCACTCTCTGGAATGCGGATGATCGCTTCAAGCAGGCGTACTTCAGCCGCTACCCCGGGTACTACGAAACCGGCGATGCGGGCTACATCAACGACGATGGCTACGTGTTTGTCATGGCGCGCACCGATGACGTCATCAACGTCGCCGGGCACCGCCTGTCCACCGGCGCGATGGAGGAGGTGCTCGCGGCCCACCCTGACGTGGCGGAGTGCGCGGTCATCGGGGTCAAGGACAGCCTGAAGGGGCAGATTCCCCTGGGCCTGCTGGTTCTTTCGGACGGCGTGACCCGGGACCCGGAAGAAATCGTGGAGGAGGTCATCGCTTCCGTGCGGGAGACCATCGGCCCCGTGGCCGTGTTCAAGCGCTGTCACATCGTCAAGCGTCTGCCTAAAACCCGTTCGGGCAAGATCCTGCGCGCGACCATGCGCAACATTGCGGATCAACAGCCGTACAAGGTGCCGGCGACCATTGATGATCCTGAGATTCTCAATGAAATCAGTGATTTATTGCTCTGATGGGCGAGCCTTCGGCGCTCCCATAGCCCGCCACGGCCGTTTTCGTCCCTTTTCCCTGCGCGCCTGGCGGGGGAGGGGGAGTAGCACTCACCCGGGGGCGAGGCTGCCGTCAAAAGTTCATATTGGTGACATATGAGTGTCATATTTGCCGGTTAGAGTCCCCGCAAATTCATATTTCGGTCATATTACAGTTATGTTTCGTGCCCTGATCGTTGCCACCACAATGCTGCTGTCTGCCTCCCTTCCCGTTCAGGCGCTGACCCTGAGCTCTTCGGAGCTTGCCGCGGCGGAGCAGCTCGGTTGCGTCCTCGCCGACGATGCCCTCGGCTACCTCAACGAGGACCAGTTCAACAATCGCTTCGACGACGTCGTCGACGCGTTTTCCGACGAGCAGGTCGACGTCATCTACGCCAAGGCACTGGGCTACATTGATGGTCTGCTCTTCGGTGTGCCCAATGGCCAGGGGCAGCTTGCGGCCCGCCGCCTCGAAAGCTACAGCAACAGTGAACGCTGCGCTGCTGTGGGTGCACGGGTGGCCAGTCACACGGTCTCGCTCTGAATCACGACGGGTGATCCACCCTTCGGGGTCTGCCGTATACACGGGGTAGTGGTGCCAAGGCACTGCTAGGCAAACACCATCTTTCCCCCGGATGGTTCTTCTGACCCGGCCCCTTGGCCGGGTTTTTTTTGTCCGGTGATCCCCCGGCTCTTGTCCCGCGTATACGCCCTAGGAAATTCATTCAGGGAAGAGAAGCTGGTGAAAATCATGAGGACTGGATTGACCGGTGTGCTGTTTCTCTGCCTGTACGGGTGCATGGGGGTGAGCGTGGACGAGTATGCCGGTGCCGGGCCCAGGTTGGTGCCGGAAGTGTTTTTCAACGGAAAACTTCGCGCTCAGGGGGTAGTCAAGAACCGCCGCGGTGTGGTGATCCGGCATTTCCACGCGGACATAAGCGCCTACTGGCGCGATGGTGTCGGCACCCTCGAGGAGGACTTCGTCTTCGACGACGGAAGCGAGGATCGGCGGGTCTGGACCCTCGATCCGGGGGAGGCGGGGGTATATCGGG
>CAXBBA010000501.1:0-2292 GCA_963973805.1 uncultured Halieaceae bacterium
GAGCGCGTGGTCGCGCGCCACGACCGGGACAGCCGGGTGTGGGGGCGCCTGGCGCGTCGTTTTAAGCGCGACGAGGCGCCGGAACGGGGACTCTACTTCTGGGGTGGAGTAGGGCGGGGCAAGACCTACCTGATGGATGCGTTCTACGACTGCCTGCCCTTCGAACGCAAGCTGCGGGTGCACTTTCACCGCTTCATGCAGCGTGTGCACCGGGAGCTGGCGGAGCTCGAGGGCGAAAAGAACCCCATCGACGTGCTCGGGGAGCGCCTGGCGCGGGAGGCGGAAGTGATCTGCTTCGACGAGTTCTTTGTCAGCGACATTGCCGATGCGATGATCCTGGCGAACTTCCTCGAAGCGATCTTCAGCCGGGGCATCGCGCTGGTAGCCACATCGAATATCGCCCCCGACGGCCTGTATGAGAACGGCCTGCAGCGCGCACGCTTCCTGCCGGCGATAGCCGCGCTCAAGGAGCACACGCGGGTGCTGAATGTCGACGCGGGTACGGACTACCGCCTGCGGACGCTGGAACAGGCGCAGCTCTACCACTATCCCCCGGGGGCGGAAACGGATGCCAGTCTGCGCGACAGCTTCGCCCCGGCACTGGGACCGCATCGAGGTGAATGGCCGCTATCTGACCTGCCGCTGCCTGGCCGATGACGTGGCCTGGTTCGAGTTCCCCGAACTCTGCGACGGCCCGCGCTCCCAGAATGACTACATTGAGCTCGCCCGGGAGTTCCACGCCGTGATCCTCTCGGGAGTGCCGTACATGGACGGCGCCAAGGACGACCAGTGTCGTCGTTTCATCAACCTCGTGGATGAGTTCTACGACCGCAATGTGAAGCTGGTCATCGCCGCGGCGGGCCCGGCGGAGGAGCTCTACAGCGGCTCCCAGCTGGCCTTCGAGTTCGAGCGCACACTCTCGCGACTCCATGAAATGCAGTCCCACGAGTATCTCGCGCTGGAGCACCGGCCGTAGGCGGGCCCGCTCCCGGCGTGCCGCCTGATGCGAAGGCTGGCCCCGGGGCAGACGGGGGTTCGCAAAGAAGCAAAAAGGGGCTTGCACTCTGTTCTGTCGATAAGTAGAATTCGCGCTCTTTTTTTGGCCCCTCCGAGGCGAAAGCAATGAAAACTTATAGCGCCAAAGTCGGCGAGGTAAGTCACGACTGGTACGTCGTGGATGCCACCGACAAGACGCTCGGCCGACTGGCCAGCGAAATAGCGCACCGCCTGCGTGGAAAACACAAGGCGGAGTACACGCCGCACGTCGACACGGGTGATTACGTCGTAGTCGTCAATGCTGAAAAGGTCCGTGTGACCGGCGCGAAGCGCACTGACAAGATGTACCACCGTCACACGGGTTATCCCGGCGGTCTGAAGTCCATGTCTTTTGAGAAGCTGATCGATCACGCGCCCGAGCGTGTGCTCCAGGGCGCTGTCAAAGGCATGCTGCCCCGTAACCCCCTGGGTCGGGCCATGTTCCGCAAGCTGAAAGTGTACGCCGGGGAATCCCATCCCCACGCGGCTCAGCAGCCCCAGACGCTGCAGATCTAGGAGACGAGATGAGCGCAACGCAATATTACGGCACGGGTCGCCGCAAAACCTCCACGGCGCGCGTTTTCCTGCGCAGCGGTGGTGGTGATATCACGGTGAACAAGCGCCCCCTGGATCAGTATTTTGGTCGCGAAGTGGCACGCATGATCGTCCGCCAGCCGTTGGAACTTGTCGATCTGATTGAAAAGTTTGACATCAAGGTCACGGTAGAAGGTGGCGGTAGCTTCGGCCAGGCGGGTGCAATTCGCCACGGCATCACCCGCGCCCTGATGGACTACGATGAGTCCCTTCGCGGCACCCTGCGCGGTGCGGGCTTCGTTACCCGTGACGCTCGGGAAGTGGAGCGGAAGAAGGTCGGTCTGCGCAAAGCGCGCAAACGTCCCCAGTTCTCCAAGCGCTGATTGTTCCGGCGGCACCGCGGTGCCGCCAGCCAGCTGCCAGAGCCCCCCCGGGGCCCTGCGGCACAACGAAAGCCCGTCGGCATTGCCGGTGGGCTTTTTTGTTGCTTGCGGGAACAGGGTGGGGCGTTCGGACAAGTTTAGAGACAAATCAAGGGTTTGGGGCGGGAAAAACCCCTCATTTCCTTGTGTGAAGGCGGCAAAGTCTTTACCATTCACGCGCCCGGATTTCTGCATTCCGGAGCGGTTCCCCCGGTGAGGTACTGCGTATCGCGCCATGACGGGCAGGTCGAAGTCGGGGGAAGACTGTAAACAGGGGAGACTAACCACTATGACCAGCGCC
>CAXBBA010000502.1:0-2280 GCA_963973805.1 uncultured Halieaceae bacterium
CTTGTTCAGCCGGTAGCCGCCCCCGGGGCCACGCACGCTGCGCACCAGTTCCTGACGACGCAGGTGGGAGAACAGCTGCTCCAGATAGGACAGAGAGATGCACTGGCGCTCGGAAATGGCCGCGAGACGGATAGGCCCACGACCCTCATTGAGCGCGAGATCCAGCATCGCTGTGACCGCATAACGTCCTTTTGTAGTCAGTCGCATAGGCCCGATCTCTCTGGTGTTTCGAAGGGCGGCGAAGTGTTTCATTCCCTACTATTTTAGTCAACTATAAAACCCTTTGCATGTACGGGCTTTCAGGGCGCCCCGAAGCGGCGCTGCAGGGCGCAGACAGGCCCGCCCGAACAGCAGAAAATCAGCGGGAGATTGCAGGAATCCGGGGCGCGCCCCGGGTCATCAGTAGGTGACGAGCAGGTACAGGCTGTCGCCGCCGAGGCGCTGGGTGCCGTAGGCCTTGCTGCCCCGGGGCTGCACGTCGGCGGGGCCGATCAGGGGGACCCACTCGCCGGGCTGGGCCAGCACCGTGGAGCGGAAGCTGTTCAGCTGCGTGCCCTCCTTGCGCTGCTGGTCCACGGTGACCTCGATGACGCCGTCGTCGCGCAGCACGGGGGTGAGCACCACGGACTCGCCGTCCATGGGCACCTGCTGCACCTGGGTCCAGGCGAAGCCACCGGACGCCTGCAGGCGGTAGTCCCGCCCCGACGCCCGGGCAAAGCTGACGCTGTGCCCCGGGGCCACGGTGACGGAGCGCTGCTGGGGCGAGCGGGTACTGATGGTGCCCGTGACCGGGGGCTGGGAGGCCAGGGTCAGCAGCAGATTGTGCGCGGCGGCGGCGGGTATCTGGAACAGCGCGGCGAGCAACAGCGGCGTCAGGGTCGTCAAGAGTTTCATGGGCACCTCCGAGGGCTATGTTGCCGTGGGCCGGGCGTCAGCGTTTCTTCGGCGCAGCCTTGGGACGCGCGGCTCTGGGCGCCGCTTTGGGCGCGGTCTTTCGGGCCGCCGCCTTTTTGGGCGCGGCCTTTTTGGGCGCAGCTTTCTTCACTGCCCGTTTCTTCGGGACTGCCTTCTTCGCCGCGGCCTTCTTGCGCGGCGTGGCCTTCTTACGTGGCGCGGCCTTCTTGCGCGCGGCGGCCTTCTTCGCCGGGGCGGCGTCCTCGACCAGGGACCGCAGCTCCGCCACGGACTCGTCGATGCAATCCATGAAGAACTCGATGTCCGGCAGGATCTCGCGGGTCGAGATGACGTTGAAACTCATCTGCCCGTCGTAGCTGGGCGTGCCGATGAACAGCCCCATGCCATCGGCCAGGGGCGCCAGGCCGCAGCTGCGCACCATGCGGGCGCCGTTCATGAACATGGGGACCTGCGGGCCCGGCACGTTCGAGATAAACAGGTTGCACATGCGCGCCGCCGCGCCGCTGCGCAGGATCAGGCGACTCGCCAGCACCTGGGTCGCGGCGGGCACATGCCTGGTGATGTCGGTCATCAGCCGCGCCGACAGTCCCGAGCGCGCCTCCTTGCTCGCCCGCGTGGCGGCGTTGATGCGCTGCAAACGGACCAGGGGGTCCGCCTCGTTGGTAAAGATCGGCGCGGTCATGGCGCTGATGTGGTTGCCCGGCGCGTCACCGCCGTCACTGCCCTTGGGTCGCGCATTGATGGGCACCCAGGCGATCAGGGGGCTGTCGGGGAGTTCGTCGTGGTGCATCAGGTAGCGCCGCAGCGCCCCGGCACACACGGCGAGCACCACATCGTTCACGGTCACACCGGTGTGCAGGCTGCGAATGGCCTTCAGGTCGTCGAGGGACGCAAAGCGCACATCCACCATCTTGTGCGGCGAGACATCCACATTGAACCGCGTGGGGGGCACGGACTGTTTCTCGCTATCGCTGTCGCGCCGGGCGATGGACTCCTGCGCCGCCTGCACCAGCCCCGGCGCCGCCCGCAGCACGGTCTCGGCGATGCGCAGCGGAGAGCGCAGGTTGTTGCGCAGGGCCCGGGACAGGAGCGCCGGCATCGGCGGTATCTCGCCGCCGACCATCTCCGGCTCCTCCAGGGGAATCAGCGGCGTGCCCTGATTGTCCTGATCGGCGATGGAGGCGAAGAACTTCATCATGGACGTGCCGTCCACCGCCGCGTGGTGCACCTTTATCGCGATGGCGTAGCAACCCGCCGGCAGGCCTTCCACGTTGTCCAGCCCCTCGATCACGAAGATCTCCCAGGGCGGGCGATTCATGTCCAGGGGACGGCTGTGGTAGCGCGCCATGTGGATGCAGAACTGGC
>CAXBBA010000503.1:0-2278 GCA_963973805.1 uncultured Halieaceae bacterium
GCGTGCGGTCGTACCGTTGACCGAGAACAGATCCCCGGGCACGTAGCTGCTGGCCGTAAGCTGGCCATCGAGGGGCATGTGCACGCGGTGGTAGTCCCGTGGCGACAGATAGACCGTGGCGAAGCTGCCGCCGACAAAGCTGCGGGCACGCTCATCATCCGCCAGCAGCGCGCTCAGGGTATAGCTGCGCCCCTTGGCCTGCAGCAGCCGGTCACCGTCGAGATCTCCGCACTCGCTGATCGCCCCGTCTGCGGGACAGGCAATACCGCTGGCGCACAGCGGGCGCACGTCCGGCTTGAGGGACCGGGTGAAGAAGGCATTGAAGGACTCAAAGGCCTCGGGAAACGGCCGCTCCGCCTCGTCGAGGTCGACCTTGTAGTGGGCCGCAAAGGCCCGGATTACCCCCAGGACCAGCCAGCGTGGCCCGCGCGCCGCCGCCAGGCGACCCACGAGCCGTGACAAAGCGTGCTGGGGCACCAGCCGCTGAAAAAGAATGAATAGTTGGTCCATGGAACGTCAGAGGTTTTCCTCGGCGAAGGCAGCCAGACGGGAGCGCACGATACCATTCACGTGCATGATTCCCGCATGGTCGTAGGCCTTGCTGCGCTCCACCAGATAGGTCAGGCCCGAGGTCAGCGGCGAAATGTATTTGTTGTCGATCTGCGCGAGGTTCCCCAGCACCACGATCTTCGAGTCTTCACCAACGCGGCTGATCACGGACTTGAGCTGGAACTGGGTCAGTCCCTGGGCCTCGTCGATGATGATATAGGCGTTGTTGAAGGAGCGGCCGCGCATGAAGTTCAGGGACTTGAACTGGATATTGGCGCGTTCCTTCACGTAGTCGATGCTGCCCGTGCAGGACTCGTCGGTGCCGTGGAGGATCTCCAGATTATCGTCGAAGGCCGCCAGCCACGGCGCCATCTTCTCTTCTTCGGTGCCCGGCAGAAAACCGATATCCTCGGCGATGGGCGGCGTGGAACGCGCCACAATAAGCTTGTTGTAGCGCCCTTCCTCGAGGATGGCGTGGAGTCCGTAGGCCAGGGCGATGAGGGTCTTCCCGGAGCCTGCGGGACCGGTCATGACCGTCATGTCCACATCTTCGTTGGCGATCAGGGACATGGCCATGGCCTGCTCGAGATTGCGCGGCGACAGGCCCCAGAAGCGCCGGTTCATGAGACCGTCGCGGCTGTCGCAGCGCATGTAGAGATACTCGGCGTCGATGCGCTCCACGAAGGCGAGAAAATCGTTGTCGTCGTAGAGGAACATCTTCGGATACGCGCCGGGCACGGCGCTGCGGGGCACGCGATGGAGCGTCATGCTGTCTTCGCGCACCGTGTCCACTTCTTCGATGCCCGCCCAGAAGTCTCCCTCGATGTGTTCGTAGCCCTTGCTCAGCAGATCGATATCGTCGAGCACGCGATCGCGGCGGTAGTCTTCGACATGCTGCAGGCCGGACCCCTTGGCCTTGATGCGCATGTTGATGTCTTTGGTGACCAGCCCGACGAAGGCTTCGGGATTCTCAGCCTGCAGCTTCAGGGCCACATTGATGATGCGTGTGTCGTTCGCCTGGTCCTGGGTGCCATCGAGATAGGGCACGTCGCTGTCGTCATTGATGAGCTGGTCGGGATAGATCGCCAGCGTGCCCCGACCCACGTTGTCGGCCGAGGGGATGGCGACTCCCTCCTGAATCTCCTGGGGAGAGGCCGCATCCACGATCTTGTCGATCATCTGGATCGCAATACGCGCCTCGCGACTCACGGTCTTGTCCCGCCGGTCCTTGATGTGATCCAGCTCCTCCAGCACCGTCATGGGTATCACCACATGATGCTCGTTGAACGCGGTCACCGCCGTCGGGTCGTGGAGCAGTACATTGGTATCCAGCACATAGACCTTCTTCGCGGGTTCAACGAGGGGGGTCATATCGTGCACAACGGAGCTTGCTTCCATAGATCAGGCCTCGGAAAAGGAACAGAGAGAGGGCCGGGACCGCAGGGGCCCCGAAAACCACGACCCGGCCCTGAAGGGCAGAGCGTGAAGAAAAAACCGGGAGCTTTGTGGCGCAGTGGCCGCACCGAAATCCGGGGTGAGCTGGCTGCTCGCATGGCCGGACGCGGCGATGAAATTTGGTAGTGCCAGGTAAAAAGCAGGCGAGATCTTGAGGTCCACCCTACGCTGGTGATGGATCGATTATGGTGGCGCTACCGCAGGACTGTCAACGGCACCGGTTGAGCGCCGTGAGAAAAATCGCCAAAGAGACTTTCCTGACACCTGCGCCCAA
>CAXBBA010000504.1:0-2273 GCA_963973805.1 uncultured Halieaceae bacterium
GTGCGACCGCTGCAGAGCCTGGATTTACTTTCTCAGCGCGAGATGGCCAGTCTCGCCAACGCCGACGCGGCGATTCACGAACTGTTTCGTCGCTGCGCCCTGGCGATCCTCAACACCGATGGCTACATCGATGACGCGCGGGAGGTGTACGCCGCCTACGAGGGCTTTGATATTCGCGTGATGCCCGAGTCCCGGGGCCTGAAGCTGGAACTGGAGAATGCGCCGGCGGAAGCCTTTGTGGACGGGCGCATGATCGAGGGGATTCGTCGCCACCTGTTCTCGGCCCTGCGGGACATCGTGTTCACGGAACACAAGCTGGCGGAGCAGCAGAATTTTGACCTGCAGTCCCCGGCGGGGATCACCGATGCGGTGTTCCGCATCCTGCGCAATGCCGACGTCGTGCGCAGCAACGTGAAGCCCCAGCTCGTCGTGTGCTGGGGTGGCCACTCCATCGCCCGCCACGAATACGACTATTCCAAGAGCGTTGGCTATTCCCTGGGCCTGCGGGGCTACGACATTTGCACCGGCTGCGGACCCGGGGCCATGAAGGGGCCCATGAAGGGCGCGGCCATCGCCCACGCCAAGCAGTTGATCAAGGACAGTCGTTACGTCGGCGTGACGGAGCCGGGCATCATCGCCGCGGAGTCGCCGAACGCCATCGTGAACGAGCTGGTGATCCTGCCGGATATCGAGAAACGCCTGGAAGCCTTTGTGCGCATCGCCCACGGCATCATCGTATTCCCCGGGGGCGTGGGCACGGCGGAAGAAATCCTGTTCCTGCTGGGAATCAAACTGCACCCGGCGAACGAGGGGGTAGAGCTGCCCCTGATCTTTACGGGGCCGACGGAGAGTGCGGCCTATTTTGAGCAGATCGATGCGTTTCTGCGTTTGTGCCTGGGCGACGAAGTCACGCAGCACTACGAAATCATCACCGGTGATGCGCCGGCGGTGGCGCGGTCCATGAAGCGTGGCATCAAGGCCGTGCGCCGCGAGCGCATCGAGCACAGCGAATCGTTCAGCTATGCCTGGAACCTGCATATCCCCGAAGAACTGCAGCAGCCCTTTATTCCTACGCACGAGGCCATGGCGACGCTGGCGCTGCACCGGGACCAGCCCCGCCATGTGCTTATCGCCGAGCTGCGCCGGGCCTTCTCGGGCATCGTCGCAGGCAACGTGAAGGACTTCGGTGTGCGCGCCGTTGAAGAGAACGGTCCCTACCAGCTGCACGGTGAGGGGGATGTGGTGCGGGGACTCTCGCAGTTGCTCGAGGGATTTGTGCGCGACGGGCGCATGAAGATCGATCCCACGTCCTACCGGCCCTGCTTCGAGCTGGCGGGCTGAGTCTCTCAGCGAAAACTGCGGGGTTTGAGGCGCAGCTCTCCCAGCGCGTCGCTGTGGTCATAGAGCGCGCCCGCCACCACGTGGGTCACACCGTCTTTTTTTTGCAGCGTGCCCTTTACCACCAGCAGGCGCCCCTTGAGCAGGGCCTGGCGAAAATTCTGCTGGATCGTCGGCCAGACGACCACGTTGTTGTTGCCCGTCTCGTCTTCGAGGGTGAGAAATACCACCCCTGAGGCGGTGCCCGGCCGCTGGCGACAGGTGACCAGGCCGGCGATGCGTACGAAGCGACCGTCACCCAGTTCTTCAAGATCCCGCTGACGTTTGCAGCGGATGAACGGTGGCCGGTCTCGCAGCAGCGCCAGGGGATGGGCTCGCAGCGTCAGCCCCGTGCTCTGGTAGTCCGTGAGCACCGACTCTGCCACGGACGGTGCGGGCAACTGCACCGCGTCGTCCAGCGTGTTGCCGGGACTGCGGGCTTCGTGTTCAAGCAGCGGCCGCGACGGTTCCAGGGCCATGGCCTGCCACCGCGCCTGATGGCGATTGCCGCTGAGGCTGGCCAGCGCGTCGGCATCGACCAGGGCCTCGAGGCTGCCCTTGTCCAGCGTGGCCCGTTTGCGCAGGTCCGAGATCTGGCGGAAGGGGGCGCTGCGGCGAGCCTCTTCGAGGCGCAGGGCGGCGTCGCGGGGCAGGCCCTTGATCAGGCGCAGGCCCAGGCGGATTGGCGCATGGGCTCCCCGGCGCCCGTCGTCCAGTAACTGGTGGTCCCAGCCGCTATGATTCACGTCGGCGGGGAGTATGGGCACGCCGTGGCGGCGGGCGTCCTGAATCAGCTGCGAGGGCGTGTAAAAGCCCATGGGCTGGCTGTTGAGCAGGCCCACGTAGAACGCCGACGGGTGATGGCGTTTGAGCCAGGCCGATACGTAGGCCAGTAG
>CAXBBA010000505.1:0-2271 GCA_963973805.1 uncultured Halieaceae bacterium
GGTCGTAGGTTCAAATCCTGCTAGCCCGACCAATTTTCCTTTTTTTCTACCCTTTCCGGGATCGCCAACGCGGTCGTTCGGTCGTAGACTCCTGCACCTCAGTTACTCAGGAGTACGCTCATGCCCTCGGATCTGGCCGCGCTGCGAAAGCGCCTGCGCGAAGAAACCCATGCCCCCGAACCGGAGGTTGTCAAAGCGCTGTTGGCGACGACGAAGGTCACCGAAGGGCAGCGCGATGCGGTGGGCGAGCGGGCGCGGGACCTGGTAGTGCGCTGCCGGGCGCGCAGTGACGAAGCCGGTACCCTCGATGCCTTTCTGCAGGAGTTTGGTCTTTCCAATAAAGAAGGCATTGCGCTCATGTGCCTGGCCGAGGCCCTGCTGCGCGTTCCCGATGAAGAGACGGCGGATCGCCTGATTGCAGAAAAGATCCGCACCGGGGACTGGGGGGCGCACAAGGGGCGCTCCGGCTCCGCCTTCGTGAACGCGTCGGTGTGGGGGCTCATGCTCACCGGACGCATCGTCAAGCTCGATGGCGAGGTGACCGGCAATACGGGCTCCTGGATGCGTCGTCTGGTGAGCTCCGTCGGCGAGCCCGTGGTGCGCCAGGCGGTGCTCCAGGCCATGCGCATCATGGGTGGGCAGTACGTGCTGGGGCGCAGCATCGGAGAGGCGCTGAAGAAAGGCGTCGCGGACTACGGCGCCGCGACGCGGTTTTCCTTTGACATGCTCGGCGAGGGTGCGCGCACGGAGGCGGACGCGCAGCGCTACTTTGCCTCCTACGCCGGGGCGATCCGGGTGATCAGCTCCGCGCGGGGCGGAGACGGCGTTCGCGATGCCCACGGTATTTCGGTGAAGCTGTCGGCGCTGCATCCACGCTATGAGTACCGTCAGCGGGAGCGGGTTCTGGAGGAGCTCCTGCCCCGCGTTCGCGAGCTGGCGGTCCTGGCCCGCGACGGTGGCCTCGGCCTGAGCATCGATGCGGAGGAGTGCGCGCGCCTGGACCTGTCCCTCGATATCTTCGACGCCCTGGCGCGGGATCCCGAATTGCAGGGCTGGGACGGCCTGGGCTTTGTGCTCCAGGCCTACCAGAAGCGCGCTGCCTTGGTGGCGGACTGGCTCGTCGCTCTCGCGCGGGAGACGGGGCGCACGCTCATGGTGCGCCTGGTCAAGGGGGCCTACTGGGACAGTGAGATCAAGCACGCTCAGGAACTGGGTCTGGTGGACTATCCCGTATTCACGCGCAAGGTGCACAGCGATCTGTCCTACCAGATCTGCGCCGAGAAACTGCTCGCCGCATCGGATTGCATCTATCCCCAGTTCGCGACACACAATGCCCACACCGTTGCCCTGGTGAGTGGTCTGGCACCGGAGGGGGCCGCCTACGAATTCCAGCGCCTCCACGGCATGGGACACCTGCTGTACAAGGAGCAGCTCGCCGACGACCCCCAGCGCGCCGTGCGGGTGTACGCACCCGTGGGCAATCACCGCGATCTGCTGCCCTACCTGGTGCGCCGCCTGCTGGAGAACGGTGCCAACAGTTCCTTTGTGAACCGTTTCCTCGATGCGGATGTGGACCCCGCGCAGCTGGTGGCGGACCCCGTGGATGAGGTGCGGCGACAGCCCCTGCTGCGCCATCCGGGGATACCGGTGCCGCGGGAGCTGTATCGCGATGAGCCGCGACCCTGGCTGAATGCCCGCGGCGTGGATCTGGACGACCCCCTCGAGCTCGCACCCCTGGCGGAACGCCTGCAGGCCCCGGCGACGGTGCACCGGGCGGCGCCCCTCGTGGGTGGCGACGTCCGGCCCGGCGAAGAACAGCCCGTGCGCAATCCGGCGACCGGGGATCTGGTGGGCTATGTGATCGAGGCGGGAGCCGAGGTGGTGGAGGATGCCCTGGAGCGCGCTGTGGGCGCCCAGGGAGCCTGGGATCTGGGCGGTGCCGAGCATCGGGCGCAGTGCCTGGAGCAGGCGGCGGAGCTTATCGAAGCCCGGCAGGAGGAGTTTCTGGAGCTGATCGTGGCGGAGGCGGGGCGGACCCTTGACGATGCCATATCCGAGGTGCGTGAGGCCGTGGACTTCTGTCGCTACTATGCCCAGCAGGGGCGGGCCAACTTCGCTGAGGCGCTGCCGTTGCCCGGCCCCACGGGCGAGACCAACCAGCTGTCATTGCACGGCCGGGGCGTGTTTTTGTGCATCAGCCCCTGGAACTTCCCCCTGGCGATCTTCATGGGGCAGATCGCGGCGGCGCTGATAGCGGGGAATGCGGTGCTG
>CAXBBA010000506.1:0-2269 GCA_963973805.1 uncultured Halieaceae bacterium
CTCCAGGTCAGTGTCATGCCTCTGGTACCGCGGCCCTGACGCCGCAGGCCCTGCGCCGGGTACAATGACAAAAATTCGAGAGGTCGCTCCATGCCCCAGGAACTGATACGCCGAAATCGCGAGTGGGCCGGCAAGGTGAATGCCGACGCACCCGCCTACTTCACGGAACTGTCAAAGCTACAGAAGCCCGACTATTTCTGGGTGGGCTGCGCCGATGCGAGGGTTCCCGCCAACGTGATTGCCGGCCTTCAACCGGGCGAGGTCTTCGTCCATCGCAACGTGGCCAACGTCGTGCACTCCTCGGACATGAATCTGCTCAGCGCCCTCGATTTCGCCATCAACGGCCTGGACATTCGCAAGGTGATCGTCTGTGGACACTATGGCTGCGGTGGCGTGAATGCCGCCTGCGAGCACGGCCACGGTCACGGCCTCGTGGACCACTGGATCGAACCCATACGAGCCCTGACGCGCAGCCACGGCGAGGAGCTGGGGGATCTCGCCACCGAGGAGGCGAGGGACCGCCTGGTGGAGCTGAACGTGAGGGCCAGTGTCAATCGCATAGCGGACACCCCGATCCTCAAGGAAGCCTGGGCGAACGGGGACTCCGTGGCGGTTCACGGCATGGTTTATTCTCTGCGCAAAGGCCACCTGTACCTGCTGGAGAACGCTTCCCGCTCGGGATGAGGCCGAGCTCGAATCATCACCACAAAATATAAAAAAGGAATCCCATAACAATGACGAAACTTCTCCACCCTGTTCGCAGCTCCCTGGCCTGGCTCCCGGCGGCGTTGCTCCTTACACCGCTTTCGGCCTCGGCAGATGCGCTGGATTCGGGCGACACGGCCTGGATCATGACCGCCACCGCGCTGGTGCTGTTCATGACCCTGCCCGGCCTGTCCCTGTTCTACGCCGGACTGGTGCGCAGCAAGAACGTGCTGTCCGTGCTGATGCAGTGCTTTGTCATCGCCTGCGCCGCCACGGTGATCTGGATCATGGTCGGCTACAGCCTGTCCTTTTCTGATGGTGGTGGCCTGAACAACTGGATCGGCGGCCTGTCCAATGCCTTCCTGGGCGAGGTATCCCGCGACTCCATGAGCGGCACGCTGCCAGAAAGCGTTTTCGTCATGTTCCAGATGACCTTCGCCATCATCACCCCCGCCCTGATCGTCGGCGGCTTCGCCGAACGCATGAAGTTCTCGGCGATGCTGCTGTTCAGCTGCGTGTGGCTGGTGCTGGTGTACTTCCCCATGTGCCACATGGTCTGGGGCGGGGGCTATTTCGCCGAGAAGGGCCTGCTGGACTTTGCCGGAGGCACGGTGGTGCACATTACCGCCGGTGTGGCCGCCATCGTCGCGGCCATGGTGATGGGCAACCGCCGTGGCTTCCCGGAAACACCGATGATGCCCCACAACATGACCATGACCGTGACCGGCGCCGGCATGCTGTGGGTGGGATGGTTCGGCTTCAATGGCGGCAGCGCCGTCGCCGCCAACGGCGACGCGGGCATGGCCATTCTGGTGACCCACGTCAGCGCTGCCTGCGGCGCCCTGACCTGGTCCGCCATGGAGTGGATCAAGTACGGAAAACCGAGCGCCCTGGGCGCAGTCACCGGTATGGTCGCAGGCCTTGGCACCATCACCCCCGCTTCGGGCTTCGTGGGCCCCATGGGCGCCCTGTGCATCGGCCTGTCGGCGGGCATCGTGTGCTTCGTCGCGACCGGTTACGTGAAGCGGCGCCTCAAGATCGATGACTCCCTGGACGTGTTCCCCGTCCACGGCGTGGGCGGCATCCTCGGCACCTTCCTCGCCGGCATTTTCGTTGCGGCGGAGCTGGGCGGCGCCGGATTCGCCGAGGGTATGACCATGGGCTCCCAGATCGGCGTGCAGCTGTCTGGCATCGCCTTCACCGCCGTGTTTACCGCCGCGGTCACCTGGGTCATCCTGAAGCTCGTGGATGCCACCATCGGACTGCGCGTTGATCCCGACCAGGAGACGGAAGGTCTGGACATCACCCAGCACGACGAACGGGGCTACATCCTGTGATGGTGGCTCCCGACCTATCTGTTGTTTCCGCACCCCGGGGATGGCAATCTGACCGATCGCAGGGGCAGCCCCCCTCGTTGTAACCCTACAAGAATAGCGGGAGAGTAAATCCATGGCCTACGAAACCATTGACGGCGTACGCTACGAAAAAGAACTGTTGGAACTGGCGCGCCAGCACACCACGGGTGTGGGCGAGGGCAAGCTGTCCAAGGATGAGGTTGCGGACC
>CAXBBA010000507.1:0-2259 GCA_963973805.1 uncultured Halieaceae bacterium
TCAGCGGTGTATCGCGATATTGCGCGGGATGATCTGCTGCCGGGCATCGAGCTCAGTGCGTCGGCGACCACGACTCACGTTCTGCTGCAGCAGCAGGGATTTGCCCTGCGCCCCTGATCTGAGTTCGCGCCTGGGGCTCCACCGCTCCTCCGCCAGAACTGTTTGCCAGTCGGCGGTACCGGCGGCGCGGAATTCTTACCGGTCTGCCTCGGGGGGCGCTTCCTGCGTTTCATCGTCGTCTTCCGGGTCCTGGTGCGCCAGACGTGCGGAGTCCGTCGCCGCCAGGCGCGCCGCCGCGGCCCCTTGCTCCAGTGCCTGCATCCCATCCTGGGGATACATGTGCACTCCCGAGAGATTGATGTAGGCGGGGGGATCCTGGCGCGGGTGGAGATAGGAATAGAGCCAGGTCGCGAAAATACCCAGGAGCATCGCGGCCAGTGCGCTGGCCCCCAGGAGCAGACCGTAGGCGGGGCCGATGCGCGCCGCCTGGGGCAGGGGCCAGTCGATCACGGCGAGCTGGGGGTACCTTTCGGTCTGGCGCACCTCAATCTGCACCTGGCGGGCCTGGGTCTCGCGATTGAGTTCTTCGAGGCGCGCCAGGTCTTCAGCCAGGGCCTGATGTTTGGCGTAGATGGTGTTGAAGTTCGCCACCGAGGCCTTGTGGTCCCGGAGACGGCTTTCGAGTTCCGTCACGCTTGAGCGCGCGGTCTCCCAGGCACGGCGGGCGCTGTCCAGCTCCGCCGTGGTGCCCTGGGCGTAGGCCCTGGCGAGATCCGCCTCGAGCTCCTCGATCTGCTGGGGAATTTCCCTCAGGCGGGGGTCCTTGCGAATGTAGTCGTCCGTATAGCGTGTCCGCAGGTCCCGCAGACGCGAGCGCAGGGACTCCAGTTCCTTGGCCATGGCGGCGACGGCGGCGCGCTCCGTGGACGGCACCACCTGTTCGCCGGAAGCCAGGGATTGGGACAGCGCGTCCAGATACGCTTTGGCCTTAACCTCCTCTTCGACCGCGTTGTTCAGCGCCTTGTTGAGGCCATCGAGCTGGGAGAGCACGGCGTTTTCCTGGCGCTCCATCGAGATGATTTCGTGTTCTTCGCGATAGTCCGCGAGCGCCTGGCGCGCGGTGACGAGGCGCTCCTCGAGGCCCGTGAGCTCCTCGTCCACCTCGGTCAGGGTCTGGCTGCGCCGCTCCTCCATGTCCCGGGCGCGGATGCCCGAGTAGACATCGATCCAGCTCTCCACCAGCGCGGGCAGCAGGTCCCGGTCTTCGCCCCGGGCCTGGAGCTCCAGCAGATTTGTATCCGGCACCGCCGCCACGTCGAGGAGGGCGCGCAGGGACAGGCTGTCCATGCTGCGGTTGTGTTCGTCGGCGAGGCGCTCCACGAGGGTTTCGGTGATCTCCCGCCCCGTGAGGATGCGCCGCTGAATCGCGACCCCCTGTACGTCGGCGACGGTCATGGTTTCATCGATCGCGGTGGGGGCGCTCATGAGCACCGTGGCCGTGCTCTCGTAAATACGCGGCTGCAGGGCGGTGTAGCCCAGGCCAATCGCCAGGACGACGGTGAACGTGAGCAGGAAGACGCGGCGACGCGCGCGATTGCGGGCGCTGTGGTCGCTGTCGCGCTCGAGCACGGGGGCGTCGCTATCACGGGTGAAGGCCATGACTGGAGCTCATCGAAACGGGGTTGCCAGTGTAGGCCAGGAACGCGGGAGGGTGAACCCGGCAGGTGGGGTCCGGGTCACAGCCTGGGGTTGAACGCCGGATTTGCCCGGGCGTCGCCGCGCTGGCGGTGGGACGCCATTGTTCCTACAATCGCCGGCTCATTTTGCTGCCGGCGGCGTTCCCATGTTCAAGATTCGCACCTACAACACCATTTCCGTGAAGGGGCTGGAGCGTTTTTCGCGGGAGCGCTATGAGGTGGCGGGGGAATTGCCTTCTCCGGATGCGTTCCTGATCCGCAGCCAGAAGCTCCACGAGATGGAATTCCCCGACAGCCTGATGGCCATCGGCCGCGCCGGTGCCGGTGTGAACAACGTGCCTTTGGATCGCTGCAACGAGCAGGGCATTGTGGTGTTCAACGCCCCCGGCGCCAACGCCAATGCGGTGAAGGAGCTGGTGCTGGCGGGCATGCTGCTCGGCTCCCGGGATATCTACGGCGGCATGAAATTCGTCGAGACCCTGGAGCCCCAGGACGGGCTCGACCCGCTCCTCGAGAAAGAGAAGAAGCGCTTTGCCGGGGCTGAACTCATGGGCAAGACCCT
>CAXBBA010000508.1:0-2257 GCA_963973805.1 uncultured Halieaceae bacterium
TGAGCTCCAGATAAGCCTCGCTCACCGTGGCGCCCTGGGGAATGCTCATGTCCGTAAATCGCGTGCCAATCTCATTATTGTTCTGGAAGTCCAGCACGGTTCCCGTCAGCAGGTTCTGCCCCTCTTCCACATCATCGGATGAGGCATTCACCGTGCGGGAAATCGTGCGCCGGATACAGGATGACCCCGCCGGGATCGAATCGTACTCGTACTGCAGCACCAGACGCGGTGCGAGGGACGCACTGCCCTCAAAAGCGGCGACGGGCAATTGCCCTGTCGCTCCGGTCACGACAAAGGACAAGGCATTTCCGCCACACCAGTCGCCCCGGTCTGTTACTGGCTTGATCAGGCTCGACAGGTCGGGTGTCTGGAACGTGTCACCTGCGGAGTAGGCCACCGTATCGACCCAGGGAACGACACTGCCGGTCAGCGTGCGTCCGCCGATATTTCCGGCCGTCGAGGTGTACTGAGCAGCGTCTCCCGTGTTTTCTATGGCAATCGCAAGCGTGTGGGCAGTGCTGAAATCCCGGTCCGCCGTGAACACGATGCGCGCATCGGTGATGGTAACGCCCCGGGGCACTTCCGCCTGGTCGAAGCGCAAGCCCACGCGGGAGAGCTCCGCGGTCGGTGCGGAGCCGGTGTAGTACTCGATGTAGAGGCGGGGTGCCCGGCTCGTACTGCCATTGCGAGTGTAGAACTCCCGACGACCCGTGCTGGGAATCAGCGGATGGGGCGAAAGGATAAACGTCATGTCATCGTTTCCGCCGCCACTGGGGTCCCAGCTTGATTCATCCACGATTTCCTGAACGATGCTGGCGATATTGGGGGTATCGATGCTCTGGTCCCCCGCCACCGTCGTGCTGATGGTCCAGTCCACGAACGCACTGGTCTTGGTTCTGCCGGTGATATCGTTGTTGCTGTTACTGAAGCTGCCGCTGTCCACGGCCTCACCGCTGATGCGCACGGACACGGGGGACGAGTTCCCGCCGCCGTCGCCCACGAACCGCAGGTAGGCATTGGTAATCGTTGCCCCTGCGGGCACGGAAGAGCCGCTGAAGCGCACGGCTGGCGTGATGGACCCGTTAATCCAGATGTCGCCATAGCCGTTGTTGACCGAACCACCGGAGTCCTCTTCGGCATCATCGGCCGTGCTGCTGACCCGGTCTTCGAAGACGACTACTCCACTCGGGGACATCTCCACGATTTCGAGATGAGTGCCGTCCAGAATCATCTGTCCCGTACCAACCACTTCCTGCGCGTCATCATTCGCTGCAGCGACGGCGGTATCGATGGCCACGATGGACCCGGCGTTCACGTCTTCATCGATATAGCGCACGGGGTAGAGAACCGGTCCCCCGGGATTGGTGAAGTTCACGCTGTTGAGTTCATCCATCAGCTGATAGAAGGCATCCTTGACGTTGTCCAGGCGATCCTTGCCCGTACCGGACACACTTCCGTTCATGGAGCCGGAGGTGTCGATGATAAAGAGTACGTTCGGTCGCGCTGATGCGGAGTCGATGTTGCCGAAGAAGATCTCCGTATCATCACCCCACACCGGCGAGCTGCACCACAACGTGGCCAGGCAGGTGGCGAGCACCGCGCGAACTGTCTTCTGCAAATTTTCCATCATCATTCCTCCTGCGCCGCCCTAAAGCAGCTTCGGCGCAAAGCGCTTGATACCCTGAATATGTTGACTGTCGAAACGATCGTCCGTACGCCCGGCGTCGGCGCGAATCTCGAAGTGGAGACTGCGCAGCCCGGGGTTTCCAATGACGATATCGTTCCCCAGCGTTGCTATTTCGGCGATGTAGCGAATTTCTGCATTGCCATTGAGTTCTGCGTCACCGGTAAAGCTGTAGCTCTGCTCGGGCCACGCGCCGCCGGAGATGCTCGCAACAAAGGCAGTGACGAGCAGCGACTCATCGTTCTTGGCCTGATCGATGATCGACTCGGCGGACTGGAAGCTGATCTCCTTGCCTTCCCGGGCAACGGCCATGCGCGCCTCGAGGGAACTCGTCTCCATTACCTGATAGCCCACAATGGTGGTGAGCAGAAGCAGCATGAGCACCACCAGAAGCACCACGCCTTCCTGGCGTGCTACGGCGACGGGTCGCTGTCGGGTCATTCGTGTCATGTCCTCAAATCTCCGGTGCATTACGCAATATCACCGTGGTGGTGAACACATCCCGCTGTACCGGGCCACTGCCATGCAGGCCGCCCTGCCCCACCGCCGCACTGCCCGTCGCAGGCACCTGTT
>CAXBBA010000509.1:0-2256 GCA_963973805.1 uncultured Halieaceae bacterium
GGTTTTTCGACGGGCCGCTCCGATATCCACCGCAGCGCGGACGGGGAGTGGACGCCATCCTCCGAGGCAACCGCCGAGGAGCTGGCGGGCATCGCCAGCGCCTTCGAGGGTCTGTCCCACGGTGTGCTGCAGGCGGTGAATGACTTTGATCTGGAGCGCGAGGGCGACGCCTTCGACAAGGAGTTCGATGTTCTCGAGGCGATGGCTGCCGGTGGCGACGGGCGCCCCTTCTCTCTGTCGCTCATGCAGCGGGACTTTGCTCCGGATCAATGGCGACGTATTATCGCGCGCGCCGAGCAGGCCGAGGCGAAGGGCATCTCCATGCGCCTGCAGACCGCACCCCGGGGCATCGGAGTGATCACGGGGCTCCAGTGCACTTTCCATCCCTTTATCGGCTTTCCCAGCTACAAGGCGATCTGTGACCTGCCCCTCGCGGAGCGGGTCCAGCGCATGCAGGAGCCTGCCTTCAAGCAACAGCTGCTGTCGGAGGAATCCGAGAAGCTCGCCGGGGATGGCACGCCCGTGCCGCCGATCGTGGATGCGCTCATGGCGGCGATCGACTATGTCGCGAGCAAGACCTTTTTGCTCGGGGACAATCCCGACTACGAGCAGAGCGCCGAGACATCGGTGCTGCACATGGCGCAGGAGCGGGGCGTGTCCGCGCTGGAGCAGATCTACGATCTGCTGCTCGAAGACGGCGGCAAGTCCCTGCTGTACTTCCCCATCTACAATTACACCGACATGAACTTCGACAATGTGTACACCATGATGACGCACCCCCAGGCCATCATGGGCCTGTCGGATGGCGGCGCCCACGTGGGTACGATCTGCGATTCGAGCTTCCCTACCTATTTGCTCAGCTACTGGACGCGGGATCGTCCCCGGGGCGGCAAGATCAGCCTCGCCGAAGCGGTGCGTCGCCTCACCGCGGACATCGCCGACTACTGTGGCATGGCGGACCGGGGGCGCATCCGCGTGGGCCTCAAGGCCAATATCAACATCATCAACTATGACGAGCTGCGGCTCTTCGCGCCGCGCATGGTGCAGGATCTTCCCGCCGGCGGTCAGCGCCTGCTCCAGGCGGCCCGGGGCTACCGCGCCGTGATCGTGAATGGCGAGCGGGTGCTGGAAAACGATGAGTTGACCGGGGCCAACCCCGGGCGGCTGTACCGCAGTGGCCAGCAGGCGCTCGAGTCGGCGGCCTGATATTGGAGCTGCTTGCTCAGTTTTTCAGCGGTCTGGATATCAGCGTTGGTGACCTGCTGGCGATCTGGCTGGCGCTGGCTTTTGCGTCCCTGATCCGGGCCTTTACGGGCTTTGGCTTTGCCCTGGCGGCGGTTCCGGCGCTGTCGCTGTTCGTTGCGCCCACGCAAGCCGTGGTCCTCACGGCCATGCTCACGCTCACCGTTACGGTGCTCACGGTGCGCACGTACTGGTCCGATGCCCCCAAGGGGGATCTGGGCGCGATTCTTCTGTTCTCGGTGCCTGGTACGGCGTTGGGGGCGTGGCTGCTCGGCGGGCTGTCGGCGGCGCAGTTCCAGCTCTGGATCGGCGCCGGAGTGCTCGCGGCGAGCCTCGCCCTGACCCTCTATCGGCCGGCGCGAACCAGGCCCTGGCCCGGCGTGCGCGCGGCGGTGGGAGTGCTGTCGGGGTTGATGAACGGGGCCTTTGCCGTGCCCGGTCCCCCCGTGGTGATCTACGCCATGGCCACGCAGCCGGATCCAAAGCAGAGCCGCGCGATGCTGATCACGTTCTTCATGGCTTCGGCACTGGCGGCCTTCGTGGTGTTTGCCGTTGCCGGCTATGTGGGAACACGCAGCATCGGGCTCTATCTGCTGTCCCTGCCCGTGATTCTACTGGCGGACAAGCTGGGGTTTGCACTGTTCCGTCGCTATGGCAACGGGCTGTACCGGCGCATTGCCCTGGTGGTGCTCTACGCCATCGGCGTCAGCACCGTGCTCAAGGGCCTCAGCGGTTATGGTCTCGCATGACCCGCTGTTTCTGCCGGTTCCAGTCGCGATCGCGCTGGGTTTCACGCTTGTCGTGGGTCTGTTTGCCCTGAGCCAGGGCGATGGCCGCTTTCACGAGGTGACCCTTCCAGTACAGGCGGGTGCACACGCAGGTCTGTCCCTTGGCGCTGGTGGCGGCGAGAATTTTCGCCAGTTCTTTCTTGTTCAGCAGCAGCTTGCGGGTCCGCGTGGGGTCCGTGACATAGTGCGTGGATGCGGTTTCTAGGGGCATGATCTGGGCTCCGAG
>CAXBBA010000510.1:0-2253 GCA_963973805.1 uncultured Halieaceae bacterium
GTCGCCGGGACTGAGGCCCAGAGCCTCATCGCCGGGGCAGACCAGTACTGTACTGGCCCCGGACGTCCGTGCCAGACAGGTACAATGCAAGAGTGAATCCAGACAAAGGGAATGCCCATGCTTACGGTACATCACCTCAACAATTCCCGGTCCCAGCGCGTGCTCTGGCTGCTGGAAGAGCTCGGCGTGGAGTACGACGTGCGCAACTACCAGCGGGACAGCGAGACCAACCTCGCGCCCCCGGAGCTGCTGGAAATCCACCCCCTCGGTAAGTCACCGGTGATCACGGATGGCAACTTCACCATCATCGAATCCGGTGCCATCATCGACTTCATCGTGCGCCACTACGGCGAAGGCCGCCTCGCCCCGGTGCCCGGCACGACGGCCTATGAGGATTACCTGCAGTGGATGCACTATGCCGAGGGAAGCGCCATGTTGCCCCTTATGCTGAAGATGTACACGGGCCGCCTCCCCGACGGCGGCGCCGCACTGCAGTCGCGTATCCACAGTGAACTGGATAACCACCTGGGCTTCATGAACCGGGCCCTTGAAAAGGGTGAATGGTTCGTCGACAACGAATTCAGCGCTGCGGACATCCAGCTGTCATTTGTGCCTCAGATAGGCAAGCTGCTCTATGACCTCGACGCGTTCCCCGAGCTGGACGCCTTCCTGACTCGCATCCATGCCCGCCCCGCTTACCAGCGCGCCCTGGAGCGCGGTGGCCCCTACGACTTTGGCAGCTGAGATTCGGGCAATGGAACTGGACAACGCCTTGCGGGAACGCGCCGATGCCCCGGAGCTACCCCTGCTCCGGCTGCAGAACCGCCTGGGTCTGTCCAGCTTTGCCTACGGCCTGTTGGTCGGCGCCATCAGCTTTGCCTTCCTGCTGCTTCCCTTGCTTGCCTATGAGCTCAACGCCTCTGCCCAGCGGGACATCATGACCTCAGCGCTGTTTTTCAGCAGTAGCTTCGCGATCCTGGCGGGCTTCGCAGCGCCGGTTTTTCGCGGTGCAGCGGCGGACATGAACGCCCTCGGCCCCGTGTTGCCGTTAAACGAAGAAGACCGCCGGATTCTGGCACGGGGACTATCGCGCATGACCCGGGCCACGCTCCTGCGAGAGCTGGGCTACGGCGCCATCGCCGGAGCCCTGCACTGCTACCTGCTCGGGCATGCTACGCTGCCCCCGCTGCTGATGCTGCAGCAGATCACGGCCACTATGACGCTGTGGCTTCTCATGACCATGACAGTCCCGAAACTGGTCGCCAATGCACTGCTGTTTTCCCGCCTCGGCCGCTGCGCCAAACCCGATCTGCTGCGCCCCAGCCGCCATGCGGCCTTTGGCAGCGCCGCGCTGCGTCCAGCCCTGTTTCTGATCGGCACCCTTTGCGCCTACGTCGTGCTTTTTCTGGAGAATGGCTTATCCGTGGAGCCGACGGTACTCATCGGTGCCCTCGTATCCCTGCCCACCCTGCTGGGCATCATCACCCTTCCCCTGCGTGGAATCCGTCAACGGATAGCAGAAGCCCGCGTCGCCAACCTCGCGGTGCTGGACCAGCGCCTGGAAGCCATCGCCACGGCGCAACTGGCGGACCTCCCGACGAAGACGCTTCAGGATATGGATATTCTTCTGGATATGCGGGAGCGCGTGGCGCAGGCACCGGGCTGGCCCCTGGACCTGGCCGGCGTACGCCGAATTTTGCTCTACATCGTGCTGCCGCCCCTCACCTGGGTCGCCGCAGCCGTGGTAGAAATGCTGGTGGACGCAATGGTCTAGGCCGGCGTAGCGGCATCTCCACCGAGGCTGGCCTCACCAAGCCGGCGAGCTACCAGGAACACCACATAGCGGGACTTACCGTCGGGTTTCCAGCATAGCTCGATATCGAAGCCGGCGGCTTCAAGGCTTGCACGCAGATCTCTTTCGCTGAATATCCGTACCAGGGGCAAGATGCTCAGCATTCGCCCCGGCGGCCCCAGGAAACGCAGCCAGCCATGCACCCCCGCAAGGCAGGCGGTGTTGGAGATGAACACGCCTCCCGGTTTCAGCAGATCCCGAACTCGGGCGATCGCCGCATCCCGATCGGCAACAAGGTGGAGCAGGCTCAGGGCCAGCACGACGTCGTAGGTCTCTGCGGGGGCGTCGAAGGACTCCAGGGCCGACACCTGAAAGTCCACATTGGTGACACCGGCATCCACCGCTCTCTCGCGACCGATCGCGATCATCTTCGAGGAGATGTCCACGGCGGTAATCCGGCG
>CAXBBA010000511.1:0-2252 GCA_963973805.1 uncultured Halieaceae bacterium
TTTCTCCCGCGCAAGTTCAAGATCGCCGTGAACGGTGCCGAGAACGACCGTGCGGCCATTCATTTTCATGACGTGGGGATCCAGCTCTACCGCAATGAGAGCAGCCGGGTGCGCCTTCGCTTTCTGGTCGGCGGTGGCCTCGGTCGCACGCCGATGGTCGGGCGTGAAATTCGCGACGACCTGGACCCGAAGCATCTGCTGACCTACCTGGACGCCATCCTGCGGGTGTACAACCTCAAGGGCCGGCGCGACAACAAGTACAAGGCGCGCATCAAGATTCTCGTCAAAGCCATGGGCGTCGAGGCGTTTCGCGCTGCAGTGGATGCGGAATGGGAGTCCTGCAAGGACGGTCCCACGACGCTCACGGACGATGTGCTGGAGTCCATGGCCACGCACTTCACGGCTCCGGCCTACGAGGCGCTCGACGGCGTCGCGGAACGTCGTTTCCTCGATGAGGCCACGAGCCGGGATCCGCTGTTCGCGGGCTGGGTGGCGCGCAACTCCGAGGCGCATCAGCAGACGGGCTACCGCGCGGTGACCATCACCCTGAAGGCGGCGGGCAATGCCCCCGGAGATATCAGCGCGGAGCAGATGGATGCGATCGCGAAGCTCGCGGATCGCTACTCCTTTGGGGAGCTGCGCACGACGCACCAGCAAAACATCGTGCTCGCGGATGTGCGCGAGAGCGACCTGCTGGAGCTGTGGCGGGAGCTGCAGCCCCTGGGCCTGGCGGCCTCGAACGCCGGCCATATCACCGACATGATCTGCTGCCCCGGCGGCGACTTCTGCTCCCTGGCCAACGCCAAGTCCATTCCCGTGGCCCAGGCACTGCAGGAGCGCTTCGACGCCATGGACTACGAGTACGATCTGGGGCCCATCGAGCTCAACATCAGTGGTTGCATGAATGCCTGCGGTCACCACCACGTGGGCCACATCGGTATCCTGGGAGTGGACAAGAAGGGCCAGGAGTTCTACCAGATCTGCCTCGGCGGTTCCCAGGGTGGCACTGCACAGGTCGCTCAGATCCTCGGCCCATCCTTCAGCCGCGCGGACGTTACCGACACCATCGAGAAGATACTGCAGTGCTATCTGTCGCTGCGGGACTCGGAAGATGAAACATTCCTCGCCGTGTTCCAGCGCTGCGGCATGCAACCCTTCAAGGAGGCTGTCTATGGCCGCGCCTGACACCGTTGCCCTCGGCAGCGAAGCGAAACTCGTCTCCCTCGAGGACTGGATCGCCGAGGGTACTCCCGCCGGGGCGGCCGTGGAGGTTCCCGGTGACGGAGACCTCGACGGCCTCTACGAAACGCTCACCACGGCGGCTACGATCGTTGTCGTGCTCCCGAGCTTCGTCGACGGTCGGGCCTTCAGCCACGCTCGCAAGCTTCGCGATCTCGGCTTTGATGGCGCGCTGCTTGCCACCGGTGATGTGCTGGCGGACCAGTGGCAGTTCCTGAAGCGCTGTGGCTTCAGCGGCCTCCTCGACAGCTCCCTTGCCAGCACCGCCCAGACCCTGAAGGGCTTCTCCCAGGGCTACCAGGCCGACGAAGAGCAGGACCAACCCGTTTACCGGCGTAGGCCCCGCGCCTGAATTCCGGGGCTCCCGGCAACCCGGCGGGGCTGCTAAACTCGGGAGCTCTCACCAGGCCCGTACCCTATGGATCACAGCTCCGTTACCTTTGCGTTTTTCCTTATCTTCTCTGGCGCCGCCGTGCTGGCGTCGGTGGCCCTGTACACACGCCAGCCCCTGATCATTGCCTACATTGCGCTGGGGGCGCTCATCGGTCCCTACGGTTTCAGTCTGGTCACGGACCTGCAGCAGCTTTCGGACATCGGCCACATAGGCATCATCTTTCTGCTGTTCCTGCTGGGGCTCGACATGCAGCCCCAGGCCCTTATCGGTACCCTGCGCAAGTCCACGGTGGTCGGGCTGGCGAGCTGTACCCTCTTCTTCGTCGGCGCCTGGTTGCTGACCCGTCTCTTCATCGCCGACAACGTGCAGGCAGCGATCGTCGCCATCGCCATGGTGTTCTCGTCCACGATCATCGGCATCAAGCTGCTCCCCACCACGGTGCTCCACCATCGCCACATCGGCGAGATGATGGTGGGGCTGCTGCTGCTTCAGGATCTGCTCGCCATCATAGTGCTGGTGCTCATCACGGCGGCCGCCGGCAGCTCCCAGGGCGATGCCATCGAGCAGGTGGGGCTGGTGCTCCTCGCCCTGCCCCTTCTCGTCGCGGGAGCCTGGGCCG
>CAXBBA010000512.1:0-2249 GCA_963973805.1 uncultured Halieaceae bacterium
TCGTGTCGGCGATGTCCGTCAAAGTCCGCAGCGACGTCGAAGACGACCGGGAGCGCCTGCTGGCAGTGCATGAGGGCACGGCCAGCGCCAAGGCCTACGCCAATGCGGTGGGCGCCAAGACCATGACGGACTACTCCCAGTTCATTCCCAGCACCCTCACGGCGCAGGCGGCGCGTCTGGCCAGCCGCTGGCACCTGGTGAACCAGATATCACCGATCTACAACTGCGTGATCACCAACGTGCCGGGCCCCCAGGTACCGCTGTACCTGGCAGGCGCACGCATGCTGTCGAACTTCGGCACGGGGCCCGTCGCCGATGGCCTGGGCCTGTTCCATGTGATCAGCAGCTACTGCGGCGAATTCTCGATCTCGGCCACCAGCTGCCGCGAGATCATGGACGACCCGGCGTTTTACCGGGAGTGTCTGCAGGAGAGCTTCGATGCGCTGAAGGCCGCGACGGTGAAGCCGGCGCGAAAGCGGGCGGCGCGAAAGCGCAAAGCGGCGCCCCGCAAGAAAGCGGCGGCGAAGAAGTCCGCGCCTCGACCCAAGCGCCGGGCGCGCACCACGACGGCCTGACCCTTTGGGCTCACCGCCCCCTTCAGAACGGCCGCGTCAGCGCCGTGATGAAGAAGTACTGGGTCTTGTCCACCACGATGGGGCTGTCCGCCGCATTGTCGAAGAGACGGCTCACGCGAGCGACAGCGGTAAAGCGCCACTTGGTGGACCTCAGGGGCAGGCTCAAAAGCCCCTGCAGACCGGCGCGCTCGAGCCCCGCGTCTGCGTCGTAGGCGGGCAGGCCCGTCTCGATCGCATCCTGGGGTGACACGCCGAACAGCGAGTCCTTGTACACCGAATCGCCGTAGCGCAGCACCGGGCCGAACGCATAGAAACCCGTGCCCTTCAGGCGTCCGCGGTAGTTCACGCTGAGGTCCAGATAGGCCCCCTCGTGGCCATTGCCCACATCCTGGGCGATATTGGCGGTGGCGGTCCAGCGCCGTCCACCGGCTTCGAGTAACAGGCGCGCCTCGGTGGCGAGGCCCACCTCGTCCAGGCCCTCGATGGAGTCATCCCGCACGTTGAAACCCGGCGCCACCGACATGCCCACATTGAAGAAGCCGCCGCTGCGATCACGATAACGGTAGGCGTAGCCCCCAATGCCCTGGGGCACGTTGGCGAAGAAACGGGTTCCCGTTGCGTCGAAGTAGCGCAGCTCCACATAGGGAATCACCCGCGTAGCGTACTCATCGCCACCCACAAAGCGGGGGTTGGCGATGGCGCCCACGCCCCACTGGTTCCGCCACCCCGGCTGCATCACCCCCGTGGCGCTGGGCAGACCCGACGTGGCGGCCACGGCAGCGGCGTCGGCTGCATCGGCGGTGTCACCCTCGTCGGCAAAAGCGGGCGCTGAAGCGGCAATTCCGGCGCAAAAACAGAATGACAGGAGACGGCGTGGCATACTGGAAAATTCCCTCAATGGTGCCGCCCCGGCGGCGCACAAACACATTATCCCCTGTATACGGGGCGACTCCGATATTGGAGCAACGCAATGGCAACGAGAGCATAAGGAATGACAAAGGGTCTGTATGGCGATGCCTGGTAACCCCGCCGCACAATCCATCGCCGGCGACGCGGCGCTGCAGACGCTGGAGCATGTGTTCGGCTACACCTCGTTCCGTCCACCGCAGGACGAGATCGTTGGCACCCTGCTCACTGGGGGTGATGCACTGGTCGTCATGCCCACCGGCGGCGGCAAATCCCTGTGCTACCAGCTCCCCGCGCTCCTGCGCCCCGGTTGCGCCATTGTGGTGTCGCCACTGATTGCGCTGATGCAGGACCAGGTGGACGCCCTGAAACAGCTCGGCGTGCGTGCGGCGTTTCTGAATTCCAGCCTCGCACCAGAAGAAGCCAACGCCGTGGAGCAGGCCTGGCTGCGTGACGACCTGGACCTGCTGTACGTCGCACCGGAGCGCCTGCTGCAGCCGCGCATGCTGGGGTTGATGGAGCGGGTCAGCCCGGCGCTGTTCGCCATCGACGAAGCGCACTGCGTGTCGCAGTGGGGTCACGACTTCCGCGAAGACTACCTGCTGCTGAGCGTGCTGCACGAGCGCTTTCCCGATGTGCCGCGCATCGCCCTGACCGCCACCGCGGACGAGCGCACGCGGCAGGAGATCGCCCATCGCCTGGGCCTGGAACAGGCCCGGCATTTTGTCGCCAGCTTCGACCGCCCGAACATCCGCTACCGCATCAACC
>CAXBBA010000513.1:0-2249 GCA_963973805.1 uncultured Halieaceae bacterium
TGGCGACCTGATCACCGGCAAAGGCTGTCACGGCAACCAGCGGTAGGCCCAGAGCGCCGGCAAAGCTGAAGAAGGCGCCGGTAAACCCCAGCACGAGCGAGAAGAGCAGGGCCCAGGTGCCCGCCAGCACATGGCGGTCCTTTTCTCTGAGCACTGCGTTGGAACGACGGGGTGTGAGGAAGGCGTCCCGGATCAGGTGGCGGTGCATCAGCAGTCCTGAGATCGCCGCGACCAGCAGTACAAAGCCCAGGATCCCCGTGGCGTAGAGGCCCCAGGGTTCGGGGGCGAGCAGGTTGACGTGCAGGTCGACGATGAAAGCCTCCAGCGCATTCAGGGGGTTGGCGTTGAAGACCTCGCTGGCAAATCCTTCGAAGCGCTCCACCGTCTCCCCCGATGACGGATCAAGGACAAACAGGGACCCGTAGTCCTCAATCATCCCGGAGGCGGGATTCTCCTTGTGCGTATGAAAGAATGCGACCACCTGGCCGGCGGCGTTGGCAAACAGGCTGATGTCTTCGAGGTAGCTCGCGGGCACCTTGCTGCTGAGTTTTCGCAGCAGGGGATCAAGGTCGGCGGCAAGGGGTTCGGAAACTGCCGCTCCCCCTGCGGACCACTCACCGATCTCGTGCGCCAGGACGGCGATAGCGCCGGTGAGAATCACCACATAGAGAAACAACCCGGACACCACCGCGGACCAGCCGTGGACGGCCACCAGGCGGCGCGTGCGCTCCCGGGACAAGGTGATCATGCCGGAATCTCCGGTGCTGCCGTGGTGGCGGGAGTCTCCCCGTCCCGGGCTGCGTCTTTCGTTCCCGTAAGCACTTTTAGCACGGGGACCGCGTTCAATGCGCCGAGCAGCGTAATCACGACCAGAGCCCGGCCGGGACGGGCTTCGAGCACCGCATAGAAGAACAGCGCCGCCCAGATCGCGGGGAACAGAATAATCGGGAAGGATAGATGATCAATACCGGCGCGCCCGGCAGGCAGCCACGCCGACATACCCGCCATCACAAGCACGCTGGTGATCAGGGCGACGGGGCCGGCACTGATCCAGCGCAGCATCAGAAGTCCCAGACCGCAGACAGATTGAAATTGCGCGGCGCGGCGTAGAACACCTGTTCATACTTCACGGAGCTGAAATACTCTTCGTCACCGATGTTGTCCACGTTCAGGGTGAGAGACAGCGCGTCCGAAATCGCATAGCGCGCGTAACCACCTACGACGATGTATCCATCCTGTTCAATGCGGCCAAATCCGGAATCGAAGTAGATGTCATCCTGGTAGCGTGTGGACAAGCCCAGGTCCAGTTCCGGCAGTGCGGACGGGTTCCAGCGCAGCAGAAGCTTCAGCGTGTCGCGGGGGATGAAGGTTCGCGCCTCGTCGCCGTTGGCGTCTTCCAGGCTGAGGTGCGTGAATCCCGCCTGGAGTCCGATCGTATCCGTGATCTGGCCCGCGACTTCGATCTCCACACCTTCGGACTCCACGTCCACGCCCCGGTAGATGGCGAAGTTGAAGTCATCGCTGTAGTCCGTGTCGTCGATGCCGTCGCCGTCACCGTACTCCTTGAATTCCTGCAGGTTCGATTGCTCCGTGCGGAAGAGGGCGATGGTGACAAGGGTATTGTTGGCGAAGAGTTTCTTCAGCCCTATTTCATAGCTCTTGCCCTCGGCGGAGCCCAGGGCATTGAGGTCTTCGCCCAGCACGTACTGGGGCTGGTAGATATCCGAGTAGCTGCCGTAAGCGTTCAGGCCGTCCATGAGCTCCCAGGTGAAGCCAATGTAGGGGCTGGAGCCGTCTTCCGTAGAATCCGTGGATACGCCGTAGCTCACGCCCTGGTTGGTGTAGTCCACGACGCTCGCGCCGAGGATGAGCTTGAAGTTGTCCGTGACGGACAGCAGCAGGGAGCCGTAAAGGCGATCGAGGTCGATGTCCTGCTCCAGAGCTACGTAGGGGCTGTCCCAGACGGGGCGGGGCACTTCCGTCCCGTCCCAGCCCGGGAAGGCCGGCATGGCGACGAAGCCAGACAGGGCGGCGAAGTCCTGATCCTGGATGTCGCTGCGGGCACTGCTGGCGCCCAGTTGCAACTGATGTTCCCGACCCCAGGCGGTGAAGCGCCCATTGAGGCTGGCGTCGAGGATCAGGTTCTCCCGTTCGCTGGAGTATTTACCGGGGTAGCTGAACATGCCCAGGCCGGTCTCCGGGTCCAGGCCCGTGTTCCAGTACACGTAGAACAGTTCGGAGTCATCCTC
>CAXBBA010000514.1:0-2222 GCA_963973805.1 uncultured Halieaceae bacterium
AGCGCCCCCACGGGAGCGCCGCCCCGGGTAGGAGCTCGTCCCCGCGCATCTTCTACGTTTTTGCTGCCTCTACGGCCCTGCCACTTCATAAGCTCCTGCCCTGGGTACTAAACACCCGCACCGAATTGTCGCAGAAATCCACCCCTGCGGTGGCGCCCGTGATCCCTGATCGGGCAGCGGCTGCACCAAAGCATAGCGCCGCACGGCTACGCAACACTGGAGAGAAAACAATTAAACGTTATTTTTCAGAGGGTTGCACACAGGTGGCACAGTGCCTGCAAGGCGGACCCCGTCGCCCCCAGAGGTGCGACAGCTCCTCCTGATAAGCATACGAGTACCACGGAGCAGCAGGCCCCGGCCTGCAGGAAATTGACCATTGCTTATCGGAGATAGCCATGCCACACGTAACGAGCGGCCGACGCCGCTTCTTCCTCAGTACCGTTCTTGCCGGAGCAGCGCTCGCCTGCGGCGGTTGCAGCACCGCCCAGCTGGGAGCCTGTACCGCCTACGAGCTCCAGCCCGTGCAACGCACCGTCAGCATGCGGGGGTACGGCTACCTCGATGTCACTAAAGAGCAGTTGGTGTGTACCCAGCGTTCCGAGGTACTCGTAGCGAGCATCGTCCTGCCCGAGGAATGATTGCATCCGGTGGGTGGATGGCGGCAATATCGTCCGTGTATCCATCGGCGGGGACTGACAGATGCGGCGACATTTTTTCTGGCCATTCCCTGGCCTGGCATTGTCCCTCGCGCTGACCGCCTGTGGCGGCGATGAAACCGTCGCCCAAAGCGCGGGGGCAGGGCAAACGGCCCCGGCGATCGTCGCCCCCGTGTTCGCTCCTCCATCGGAGCGATGGGATGGCATTGCCACCTGCGCTGGCCGGGACTATCCCCTGGCATTGCTCCTGTCCCCACCGAATGCTGCCGCATCGGCGGAGTGGACCGCTAGACTGTCCTTCGACGAAGCGCTGAACAGCAAAGGCTATGCATCACCGCGGGGCTATGCAGCCGAGACTCGCCTGAGCGGCGAGTACCGGGCGCAGGTTGGACTTCTGGAATTGATTTCGACCCCCGGTGGTCGCCGGTCCGCCACGCTTTCCCTTCTTCTCACACCGCCTGGGGACGCTGCCCTGGCGACGATGCCAGGCTGCGAGTTCGCCGTGCTGGCACCCCAGGGCAGCGCTCATCCCGTGGGCGAACTGGCCAGCGAGCTGAGGGCGCTCCAGGACCGCCCGGTGCTTACCGAAGCAGACATGGAAGGCGCCTGCCCCGACGCTCTGGAAGCGTGGATCGCCCGGGGTCTGGAACTTCCCCTTGATGACTGGGGCCGCGGCGACAGCGATTCCCTGTGGAGCGACGAAACGGCGCAGGCCATTTTCGGCCGACCCTGGCTCGATATCGGCGCCGAAGAGCGACAGCAGATTTTTCGCGACCTCATGGGTCGCTGCGGTGAACGGGGCAACCGACGCCGCGGCGGGGTGATCACCCTCCTCGCCCGAGTCGCCAACTACCGGGAGTTTCGGGATGGGCAGATGCGGGGGATGGGCTCGGCCATCGCGCAGCGCTGGCTCCAGGGCTTTTCTGACCTTGGGGCGGCGGACCGCAGCGGCGCAGAAGTGTCCCTGGCCGACGCCCAGGCCGCGAACGCCATCCCGCGGCGCTTCGCCTTCGACGAAATGCTCGGGGAGGATTTCGATGCGCCGGGCCACAATGCCGAGGCCCGGGCACTACTCAAGAGCGCCATGGCCCAAAAGCACAATCGGGATACGCTGGCGGCGCTGGAAGCCGCAGCCTCGGACTTTATCCGCCTTACGGCGCTGTATGGCCGTGCCCTTCAGGACCCCGACATAGACCACGCCGCCGCGACCGCAATCCTCGCCGGCCACCTGGGCAACGCGGCGGAGGCCTACGCCCACTCCGCCACCTCCCCGGACGCCGCCAACAGCATGCTCGGCTGGCTCGCCGAGGGGCCGGGAACTGCCAGCTGTTCAAGCTCGACGAAACGCGCCTGCGCCAATGCATCTGAACATTTTGAAGATCGCCTGGACGAGCTCTCGGCTGCCTGGTCCCGGGAACTGCAGGAAGAACTGGATGCTCTGAAAGACCGCGACGCGGACACCGGGCTACTGGCTGAAGCCATCGCCTGGAACCGGGGACTGGACGCGCGCTTCGGCGCGGTGCTGGCGTACGGTGAGCTGGCCGAGGTCATGGAGGAAACCCGGGG
>CAXBBA010000515.1:0-2218 GCA_963973805.1 uncultured Halieaceae bacterium
GCTCGCGGGCTGTGCCACGAGCCCGCCGGCGAACGTCGACAACGTGTGCGATATCTTCGACGACAAGAAGGGCTGGTACGACGATGCCCGGGATGCCGAAAAAGCCTGGGGTTCGCCGATCCCGGTGCTCATGGCCATCGTGCACCAGGAGTCGCGCTTCCAGGCCAAGGCAAAGCCGCCGCGGAAGAAGATCCTCGGTTTTATCCCCGGTCCCCGACCCTCGGACTCCTATGGTTACAGTCAGGCCCTGGGGTCCACCTGGGAGGCCTACAAGCGCTCCGCTGGTCGCTACGGTGCCGATCGCGACGATTTTGGCGACGCCATCGACTTCGTTGGCTGGTACAACCACCAGTCCTATCAGCGCAATCGCATTCCCCGGAATGACGCCTATCGCCTGTATCTCGCCTATCACGAAGGCCACGGCGGCTACGCTCGCGGAAGCTTCCGGAACAAGGACTGGCTTGTGCGCGTGGCACGCAAGGTCGATCAGCGCGCCGATCGATACACGCAGCAGCTCACCGGCTGCCGCAAACGCCTCGAAGATGATCGCGGCTGGTTCAACTGGTTCTGATTGTGACGCTTGTGTGGCATTCTTCGCTGGAATTGTCATGGAAATGTCATACGCCCCCTGCACCATGCGCGTGCCCGATGTTGCAGTGGAAGCCCGGTCATGAGTGAACGTACGGTTCTGATAGTCGATGATGAGTTTGCGATACGCGATATGTTGCGTATGGCGCTGGAGATCGTCGACTTCAATTGCCTTGAAGCAGAAAATATTCAGGATGCGCACGCCATTGTGGTGGATCGGCGTCCGGAGATCATTCTGCTGGACTGGATGCTTCCCGGGGGTAGCGGCATTGAACTGCTGCGCCGCCTCAAGCGTGAAGACGCGACGCGGGAGATCCCCGTGATCATGCTCACGGCAAAGACCACGGAAGACAACGTGATTCAGGGCCTGGACGTAGGTGCAGACGACTACATCACCAAGCCCTTCGCCCCGCGGGAGTTGATTGCGCGCATCAAGGCGCTGCTGCGGCGCTCCGGGGGCGGCGAGGCCGCCGATCGCATGCAGGTGTCCCAGCTGGTGCTGGATGGCCGCAGCCGCCGCGTCTTCCTCGCTGACGAACCCCTCGACATGGGGCCCACGGAGTTCAACCTGCTGCAGTTTTTCATGTCCCACCCGGAGCGGGCCTACAGCCGCAATCAGCTTCTGGATCAGGTCTGGGGTGCGAACGTGTACGTTGAGGAGCGCACCGTCGACGTGCATATCCGACGTCTGCGCAAGGCCCTGCAGTCCGGCGAACTGGACTACGCGGGATTGATCCAGACCGTCCGCGGCACCGGCTACCGCTTTTCGTCCCGCGGAGTTCCCACGGGGTGAGTCTGTCCGGCAGTTGGCGCGCTGAACTGCGCAAGCTGCTGGCGGTGCTCGCCGCTTCGGCGGTGCTCGGCTGGGCGACGGGGCTCACGCTGCACATGCTCGCCCTGGGCCTGGCCCTGGTGAGCGGCGCCTGGCTGTACCAGCTCTGGCGCATGCGCCGGTGGCTGGAGGATCCCGAGCAGGCCCCGCCGGAGAGCACGGGCATCTGGGGCCTCGTCTACGACACGATTTACGGACTCCAGCGAGAAAACCGCGATGCCCGCGGTCGCCTGCAGTCCACGGTGGATTACCTGCGCAGCTCCTTCGCCTCCATGCGCGATGGTGTGGTCATTCTCACGCAGAGCGGGGCCATAGAGTGGTGCAACGCCGCCGCCGGTGGCCTCCTGGGCCTGCAGTATCCCCGGGACCGGGGCCAGCCCCTGGTCAATCTCCTGCGCTGGCCCGCATTTCACGATTATTTTCTCGCGGGTGAGTTCCAGCAGCCCCTGCAGATACCCAGTCCCAACAACCCGCGGCAGATACTGCAGGTGGACATCACCACCTTTGCGGGCGGGGACTTCCTGCTGTTCGTGCGCGACGTGACGCGGGTCGTGCAAATGGAGCAGATGCGCCGGGACTTCGTTGGGAACGTGTCCCATGAACTGCGCACGCCGCTGACGGTGTTCAAGGGCTATCTGGACAACCTTGGCCTCAGTCCCGTGATCGCGGAAGAACCGCGCCTGACCCGGGCCCTGGAACAGATGGACTCCCAGGTTGTACGCATGGAGACGCTGCTCAGCGATCTGCTGTGGCTGAGCCGCATCGAGAGCGTGCGCGAAGAGCGCGAGACTGTGGCGG
>CAXBBA010000516.1:0-2211 GCA_963973805.1 uncultured Halieaceae bacterium
CGGCCATTACGTAAAAAGGCGCGCCACGCCAGCTTCCCGGAGGGGAAGAAGGTGCGACGCGCCTCGTCGGCGACTACGCAGGCGAGCTTAGCGCGGCTGCATGCGGATCGCGCCGTCCATGCGAATCGTCTCACCATTGGTGTAGTCGTTCTCGACGAGATACTGGGACAGGTGGGCGATCTCGTCGGGCTTGCCGAGGCGCTTGGGATAAACCGGCTGCGCTGCCAGGCTGTCGTAGGCTTCCTTGGGCAGTCTCTCGAACAGCGGGGTGTGGATCAGACCCGGCGCGATGGTGTTCACACGAATGCCCAGGGATGCGAGATCCCGGGCGATAGGCAGAGTCATACCCACGATGGCGCCTTTCGAGGCGCTGTACGCCGCCTGGCCCACCTGACCTTCGAAGGCCGCAACGGATGCGGTGTTGATGATCACACCGCGACCACCGTCTTCCGTGACCGGGTCCTGCTTGCCCATCTGCGCCGCAGCAAGGCGCAATACGTTAAAGGTACCGATCAGGTTGACGTCGATGACTTTCTGGAACCGCGCCAGGGCCACGGGCTCTCCGCGGCTGACAGTCTTCGCCGCATCACCGATACCTGCAAAGTTATTGCAGATGTGCACGGCGCCGAAGGCCGCAACGGTGGCAACGATGGCGGCGGCCACCTGCTCTTCATCCGCCACGTTCACCTGCTGATAGATAACGCGCTCGCCCAGTTCTTCGACCAGAGCTTTGCCCCGCTCTTCGTTCATATCGAAGATCGCGACGCTCGCGCCCAGACCGTGGTAACGGCGTACCGTCGCTTCGCCGAGGCCCGATGCGCCACCGGTGACGATGGCCACTTTGCCATTGATGTCCATGAAAGTTCTCCTTGGTTGAGTTGTGCTAAGAGGCAAGGAGGAACCGATCCGCCCTGCCTTTGGGTATCAGGCTGCCTGGGACTGCTCGTCGCTGGCACGGTCCACCGCGATCTGCGGGGGCTCGAAGCGATCGCCGTAGGTCGCGGCCAGTTCGCGGCAGCGGGTGACGAAGCGATCATAACCGTAGGTGCTCACAAACTGGATGAGACCACCGGTCCAGGCCGGCGCGCCGATACCCATGATGGAACCGATGTTGCCATCTTCCTCGGAGCGCAGCACGCCGGACTCCAGGCATTTGAGCGCTTCGATCACCTGGCGGAACAACAGGCGATCCTTGATGTCATCCTGCGGCAGGCAGACATCGGACTTGTAGTACAGGTCCAGAAGTCCCGGCCACAGCGTTCGGCTACCGTCGTCGCCGTACTCGTAAAAGCCCCCACCGTGGTGGCGGCCACCGCGGCCATTCTTGACAACCATAGTGTCGATCACTTCGCGGACAATGGTACCGTCACCCCACTGGTCCAGCACATCCATTTCCCGCCAGGTCTCCTGGGCCTTGCGAGACAGCTCAAGGCTGACCTCATCGTAGACCTGCAAGGGGCCCACGGGCATGCCGATGCCCTTGCCCATGTTGTCGATGAGTATGGGATGGACGCCCTCGTGCAGCAGACGGACACCTTCGTCGAGGTAGGTGCCGAAGGTGCGCGACGTGAAGAAGCCCAGGGAGTCGTTGACCACGATGGGAGTCTTGCTGATTTGCTGCGTGTAGTCGAAGGCCTTGGCCAGGGCTTCGTCGGAGGTCTGTTCGCCGACGATGATTTCCACGAGGGGCATTTTGTCCACGGGGGAGAAGAAGTGAATACCCACGAAGCTCCCGGGATTGCTGCTCGCTTCGGCGAGCTGGGTGATGGGCAGCGTCGAGGTATTGGAACCCCAGGTGCCGCCCTCGGCCAGATAGCCTTCGAGCTGTTTGGTGACGTTGTGCTTGAGCTCCATGTTCTCAAACACCGCCTCGATGATCAGGTCACAACCCTTCAGGTCTTCGTCCTTCTCTGTGGCGAGAATGCGACCCAGCACTTCATCGCGCTTCTCGGCGCTCATGCGACCCCGTTCCACGCGCTTGTCCAGCAGTTTCGTGGAATACGCCTTGCCCTTCTCCGCGGCTTCCAGAGACATGTCCTTGAGCACAACCTCGATGCCCGCCATCGCGGACACATAGGCAATGCCCTGCCCCATCATGCCCGCACCGATCACGCCGACCTTCTCGGTCTTCTGCGGCGGCACATCCTTCGGGCGGCTCGCACCGGAGTTGATCTTGTTCAGACCGAAGAAAAAGGTGCTGATCATGTTCTT
>CAXBBA010000517.1:0-2210 GCA_963973805.1 uncultured Halieaceae bacterium
AAGGCCGTAGCGTCGCTCCCAGACTCGCAGCGTGTCGGGCTTTATACCCGTCAGCCGCGCCACGGTGCCTATCCCGTACAGGGGTCTCGGTTCAAGCAGCGGTGCATTCATCGCAATTCTCCAGAGATGTGTACGGAATACGCGACAAAAGCTGGGCTGGATTACCGCCTGGGGATTCCTGTTCAAGTTTTGTCGGCAATTGAGGTGGACAAATCGCTCGGGAATGTCCACCAACCCGGCTTTTCCTGCGTATAGACCCATGAAACCACTGCAAGGGATTAGCGTTATGGAGAACACCCTGCCTGATACCGATGACGGAGATCTGGAACGCCTGTTCGCGCAGGCCCGCCAGTTCCCCCTGCTGGGGGCTGAAGACGAGCGCGCAATCGACATGCTGAAATGGGATGCGGTAGCGTCGATGCTCACGCTCCTAGCCTCCGATACCGCCGCACGGAACTACCTTCGGGACTGGTCCGGCAACAGTGCCGTGACGGCCATCGATGTGGCCTGCTTTGAGCGGCGAGAACTCCATTTTGTCCTGCGCCGCGAGATGGCCCGGTTTACCGCTGGCGGCAAGCAGGCACCCGCGATGGAAGCGCTGCACAAGGCACTGCAGCGCAAGCGCAGCGATCGTCACGTGCTGCTGTGCCTCGAAGACCTTGAACTTCCGGCGAGCCTGATCGTTGGTCTTACTGTCGCGCTGCTTAGGCGCCATGGGCTGAGCTGGCCTGACAGCGTTGCCGATGCCCTCGGGGAATGGGCGCAGCAATGGACGCCCTTTGGCCGCGATGGCGACACCCCCATAGCGGACGAAGCTCTGCGGGAACTGCGCAAACAACTACGCGCTTACTCATCAGCGCGGGACAAGTTGACCATGCACAACCTGCGCCTGGTGTACTCCATTGCAGGACGCTACCGCGGCCGGGGGGTGTCCTATCTGGATCTGATTCAGGAGGGCACACTGGGTCTGATGCGCGCCGCCGAGAAGTACGATCACCGCAAGGGCTTTCGTTTCAGCACCTACTGCTACAACTGGATCACCCAGGCGATTCGCCGCCACGCTGGAGATACCAGTGGACTCATCCGCTACCCGACGCACGTTCAGGATCAGGTGAATCGACTCTACCGCCTGCGCCTGGAACGTAAGCAGCGCACGGGGACCGAACCCACGGACTCGGAGCTCGCCGCGGAGGCAGAAATGCCGGTGGAGAAGACCCGGGAGTTGCTGAGCCTGCGCAACCTGGGTGTGTCCCTGGACGCGCCGCAATACGACGGTGAAGACGGCACCCTGCTGGACACCGTCGCCGGGGGACCCTTTGAACGCTGCGATCACCGAGCGGATAATGCATCGCTGCACAAACGACTGGTGCGCGAAATAGCGGCCCTGGAGCAGGCGGAGCGCCAGGTGGTGGTTGCGCGCTGGGGACTCCACGACGGCCCGCCCCTGTCCCGGGCAGAGATCGCGGACCGCATGCAGGTGAGTCGGGAGTGGGTGCGGCAGCTCGAGCGCGCCGCACTGAACAAGCTGAGTCGCAACGAGAAAATCCGCTCCGCCTTCGAGGACTACGTTTGCGCCGCGAACGACTGAGTCAGCGACCCTCGATCTGTCGTAGCGCAAACCCCAGGGATGCGAAACTGAAGGTAAACCCGGCGTCCTCGAGGGCGCCGGGCTCCACGCGCTGACCACCGATCAATAGTTCATCGGCCATTTCGCCGACCATGGCACGCATCAGGAATGCGGGCATGGGAATGCGCAGGAAGGTGCGGTGCACCTGCTCCATGGCATCGCAAAAACCCCGACTGCTCACCGGCAGGGGCGCCGTAACATTGAACACGCCCTGCATATCCGCCCGCTCTACCATCAACAGAAGCGCCCGCACCACGTCCCGGCGGTGTACCCAGCTCAGCCACTGATCGCCATCACCGATCCAATTCGCGACCCCGAAGCGAAACGGCAGAGCCATCTGGGGATAGGCACCTGCGTCGCGATCCAGCACCACACCGAAGCGGGCGATGCAAAGACGCGCCCCGGGGCCGGCGGCCCGCACCGCATCTTGCTCCCAGTCGCGACACAGCTGCGCCGCGAACCCTTCCCCGGTTGGGGCGTGTTCGTCCAGGAGTCCATCCTGCTGGTGTCCGTAATAGCCGACTGCACTGGCGTTGATCCACAGCGAGGGGGGCAGGTCTGCAGACCCGAAGAACTCACCCAG
>CAXBBA010000518.1:0-2203 GCA_963973805.1 uncultured Halieaceae bacterium
GAGAGCAGATCGACGCCGAGTACTACGAGCTCTCAAGCGCTCATTACGAGCGCTATTACCTGGCGCCGGATCTATTTGTTGAGGGAGCGGGATGACAGTCTTGCAGAAAATTGACGTTGACCTGACGCTATTGCGGGCGTTTTTGCCCTGCGCGACGCCCCAGGCCTGGATCGATGTGGCCGCACGGCCCGAGAATCTGCCCACGCTGCTGGTGGATCACGCCAACTGCGAGAAGAAGGCGGCCTCCACGGCGCTGAATCTGATGTACCGCTACGTGGAGCACCCCGCGCTGCTGCACAAGCTCTCGCGCCTGGCCCGCGAGGAACTGCGCCACTTCGAGCAGGTGCTGGCAATCATCGAGAAGCGGAGCATTCCCTATCCCCAGCTCTCTGCGGCGCGCTACGCCTCGGGCCTGCGCGAACTGGTGGCGAAGCCCGAGCCGCTGCGTCTGGTAGACACGCTGCTCATCGGCGCGATCATCGAGGCCCGCTCCTGCGAACGTTTTGCCGCGCTGCTGCCGGTGCTGGATGAGGAGCTCGCGCGCTTCTACGCCAGCCTGCTGCGCTCCGAGGCGCGACATTTTCAGGACTACCTGACGCTGGCCGAAACCCTGGTGCCGGGGGCCGATGTGCAGGCGCGACTGCAGCCGCTATTGGCGCGGGAGAAAGAGCTGATCGAGAGTGAGGATCGCGAGTTCCGCTTTCATTCGGGGGTCGTCGCAACGTGAGCTTTGTAGCGTAAGTCTCTAATTTATCGGGAATTCCACAAGCTCGAATTCACCTGAACTTGCGCGCAGGTACCAACCCGAGGCTTCCCAGTCACCCAGTACCCAACGCTCGCCGCTGCTGATCTCGTGGCGGGCGGGACGGTGCGTGTGGCCGTGGATAAGAGTGCGGGTATCGTGGGCTTCCATCTGGGCCAGGACTTCCGCACCGGTGACATCCATGATGTCTTCGGCTTTGCGGCTGCCCGCGTCGCGACTGACTTCGCGCAGGTGCTGGGCCAGGGCCCGGCGCTCTTCGAGGGGGCGGGCCAGGGCTTCGTCCTGCCACTCCTTGGAACGGGCGAGGGCGCGAAAGGCCAGGTAGTCCGTGTCGCGGGTGCAGAGGCTGTCGCCGTGCATGAGCAGCACGCGGTTGCCGTGCAGCTCGATAACCGTGGGGTCATCCAGCAGGGTTGCGCCGACGCGGGTGGCGAAGCGCTCGCCGATCAGAAAGTCCCGGTTACCGTGCATCAGGTACAGGGCCGGGCCGTCCTGGGAGAAGTGCTGCAGCATGTGCGCCACTTCGCCGACGATGGGCGCGTCGTCGTCATCGCCCACCCAGAACTCGAACAGGTCGCCGAGGATGTAGAGCGCCTCGGCGTCGCGGTGCTGGTCGAGAAATTCGCCCAGCGCCGCTGTGACCCGGGGCCGTTCCGGCGCCAGGTGCAGGTCCGAGATGAAGTAGGTGGCGTTACTCACGCCTCAGGCATCGCCCTCGTCGCCGTCGACTACAACGGACTCGATGATCACGGCTTCTGTGGGCACGTCCTGGTGGCCCGCACGGCTGGTCGTGGGCACGGCGCGGATCTTGTCGAGTACCTCGGCGCCTTCAACCACCTTGCCGAACACGGCGTAACCCCAGCCCTGCATGGTCTTGCCGCTGTGGTTCAGGAAATCGTTGTCTTTGACGTTGATAAAGAACTGCGCGGTGGCGGAGTGGGGATCCATGGTGCGCGCCATGGCAACGGTGCCGAAGTCGTTCTTCAGGCCATTGTCCGCTTCGTTCTCGATCGGCTCCTGCGTGGGCTTCTGGTTCATGTCGGGGTCGAAACCGCCGCCCTGAATCATGAAGTTATCGATCACGCGGTGGAAAATCGTGCCGTCGTAGTAGCCTTCGCGGGCATACATGAGGAAGTTGGCCACGGTCGCCGGCGCCTTTTCTGCGTCGAGTTCGAGCTTGATAGCGCCGTAGGTGGTATTGAGGGTGACCATAAGAGAACCTTTTATCTGAAATTCTGAAGTATGCTCGGGGCACGGCCCAGGTGCTGGGAGCGCGATATTACGCGTTTTGGGCGATGGATTGAACCTTGACGAAGGTGGCAGTCGGCGACCTGTACAGCAAAGCGACGGGCCACCGGGCTGACCCCGGAGGCCGCGCGCCGGTATACTACGCCGCTTTTTTCAATCGTTAACCCTTGGCCATAGCGGGCCCGGTACCGG
>CAXBBA010000519.1:0-2196 GCA_963973805.1 uncultured Halieaceae bacterium
ATCATTTTATCGATCAGTGTTCAAGAGTTACACTTAGGGCCAAGTGATTGCAGTACAGTTCGCCGAGAATTGTCGCGTGGCAATCATCGTTTCGCTTTTGCATTGTTCAAATGGAGTCAAAGATCATGATCGATAAGGTACCTCAGGTTGTCTTCAAGACGCGTGTCCGTGACGAATCCGTAGGTGGCGACAACCCCTACCGCTGGCAGGACACCAGCACCGACGACCTGTTCGCCGGCAAGAAAGTAGTCGTGTTCTCTCTGCCCGGCGCCTTCACGCCTACCTGCTCCTCTAACCACCTGCCCCGGTACGACGAGCTGTACGAAGAGTTCCAGGCTCAGGGCGTAGACGCCATCATCTGTGTCTCGGTTAACGATGCCTTCGTTATGTTCAAGTGGGGCAAGGAACAGGGCAACAAGAACATCTACCTGCTGCCCGACGGCAACGGCGAGTTCACGCGCAAGATGGGTATGCTGGTAGACAAGTCCAATCTGGGCTTTGGCATGCGCTCCTGGCGCTACTCCATGCTCGTGAACGACGGCACCATCGAGAAGATGTTCGTCGAGCCCGATTACGGTGACAACTGCCCCACGGACCCCTTCGAAGTGTCTGACGCCGACACGATGCTGGCGTACCTCAAGGGCACCGAGTCCTCTGGCGTATCTGAGCCGCGCAAAGCCTTCGTTGGCTGAAGCTGCATGGCTGTTCGGTCCCTGCGGGGGCCGGATCGAAACCCCGCCCTGGAAAGGGTGGGGTTTTTTTTGCGCCATTGCCGGGCAGGGGCGGCGCTCACCTCGCCGCCGTGGCATGCTGAGCCACCCTTGATAGTCTGGAGTCCACCGTGGCAACAGTTGAGACCGTTACCCTGAAGGGCGCCCATGGCAGTCTGGTGCCCCTGAGCCTGGAGCACGCCGAGGCCCTGGGCGTCGCCGCCACCGAAGGTGATCTGCACAAACTCTGGTATACCGATATCCCGTCGCCCGAGAGCATGGAAGAAAACATCCGTCTGCGTCTGGCGCGTCAGGCCCAGGGCGAGATGCTGCCATTTACGGTGCTGGATACTGCGGGGGTGCCCGTGGGCATGACTACCTTTGCGAACATTGATGCGGTAACGCCACGGGTGGAGATCGGCTACACCTGGTACGCCCGCCGCGTGCAGCGCACGACGCTCAACACCCAGTGCAAACGGCTGCTCCTTGGCCACGCCTTTGAGCATCTCGGCTGCATCGCCGTGGAGTTCCGCACCTCCAGCTACAACCGCGCCAGTCGCCGCGCCATCGAGCGCATCGGCGCCAGGCTCGACGGCATACTGCGCAGCCATCGCCTGCACAGCAATGGCGTGCTGCGGGACACCTGTGTGTACTCGATCATCGCCGGGGAATGGCCGGGTGTGAAAGTCCAGCTCGACGCCATGCTGGCCGGCATCGTGCGTTGATGGCACCGTCGTTCTGATGGATCTGTTCAGTGCCGACGCCGGGGAGCAACTCGCGCTGCCCGACGCCAGCATTACCCTGTATCGCAACCCCGATCTCGGGGAGGACCCCGCTGTGCTTTTTGAGCAGCTTTACCGGCAGATCGACTGGCGCGAGGAGCCGATCACGCTGTATGGCAAGACCTACCTGCAACCACGGCTGCTGGGCTGGTACGGCGACGGCAACGTTCGCTACCGGTATTCGGGGCGAGACTACGAGGCCCATGGCTGGACGCCGACGCTCGCCGCGCTGCGCGATCGCGTGGCGGCGCTGACCGGCGCCTCCTTCAACAGCGTGCTCGCCAACCTCTATCGGGACGGGCAGGACCGCATGGGTCTGCATGCCGACGACGAGCGGGAACTGGGGCCGGAACCTGTGATCGCGTCGCTGAGCCTGGGGGAGCAGCGGCGCTTTCGCCGGAAGCATCGCCATCGCCGCGACGTGTCACCGGTGAGCATTCCCCTGGAGTCGGGCTCCCTGCTGGTGATGGCAGGCGCCACCCAGGCGAACTGGAAGCACGAAGTCCCCCGGGAATCCGTGCCCTGCGGTGCGCGTATCAACCTGACGTTTCGCCACGTCTACTCCCAGGCCTGAGAGCCCGGTTTCCCCGCACTGTCATAGCCCGGGGGTATAATCGAAGCCATGAGTAGACCTTCAGCTTTTGCCGGTGAGACCACCGGCGCCCCCCAGGACCCCGGTTCCGTCATGCCCCGTGCTTCGGTGC
>CAXBBA010000520.1:0-2191 GCA_963973805.1 uncultured Halieaceae bacterium
CCCTGAGGGGCGGGCCCGGCGTGAAGCCTACAACCGCGACGTACTGGAACGCCTGGAGCATATCGACGAAGAAGCCCTGAAGGGCCAGGAACTGATCAGCTATCGGCTGTTTCGCTACGAGCGGAAAACGGAAGCCGAAAGCTATCGCCAACCCGGGCACCGCTTTCCCATCACGGCGATCTTCGGCTTTCACAGCTACTTTGCCGATGCACCCGCGAATATGGATTTCTCGTCCGTGGAGGACTACGAGAACCTCATCGAGAGCTTTCGCGACTACCCCCGCTACAACCGCCAACAGATCACCAACCTGCGCTCGGGCTACACCCAGCACTGCGCGGCGATGACGGACTACGAACAGACGATCGAGCGCTACCTGGTAAAAGATCCAACAGACAGCGTCATGTACTCCCCGTTCACCCGCTTCCCGTCGACGATCCCGCCTGAGGAACAGCAGCGCCTGAGCCGGGCGGCGCAGTCCGCGCTCAGCGAGGCGGTGCTACCGGCCTATGCAGAGTTTCTGCGCTTCCACACCGGGGAGTACGCCCCCGCCTGCCGCAGCGGCGAAGGCATCACCAGCCTGCCGGGGGGTGAGGACTACTATCGCTATCTGGTGCGCTATTTCACCACCACGACGATGACTCCCCGACAGATCCACGACCTGGGCCTGGCAGAAACGCGGCGCATTCGGCAGGAAATGGATGCGATCATCCAGGCCAGCGGATTCTCCGGGGATTTTCGCGCTTATCTGGACGCGCTGCGCAGGGACCCCGCCTCCTACGCAACGGATCGCGACGACCTGCTCGAAAAAGTCTCTTACATCGCCAAGCGCATGGACGGCATGATGCCGCGCTTCTTCGCCCGGCTACCGCGCCTGCCCTACACGATCCGTGAGGCCGAGGGCCGAGGCGCTTTCTACGCCGTCGGCACCGCCGACGGACGCAGCCCCGGAGTCTATTTCATCAATGCGACGGACTTTCGGACCAAACCCCTGTACACCCTCGAAGCATTGACGCTCCACGAGGCCGTACCCGGACATCATCACCAGATGGCCCTGGCCCTGGAACTGGACCTTCCCCCGTTCCGCCGCAGCCTTTACCACGCAGCTTTCGGTGAAGGCTGGGGACTGTACGCCGAAAGCCTCGGCAAGGAAGCGGGCTTCTACACGAATCCGCGCTCGGACTTTGGCCGCCTAACCTACGAAATGTGGCGCGCCAACCGCCTCGTGGTGGATACGGGATTGCACGCCTTTGGCTGGACCCGACAAGAGGCCATCGATTTTATGCTCGAAAACACCGCGCTGACCGAAGCGGAAATCACCACAGAGGTCGACCGCTATATCACCTGGCCTGCCCAGGCCCTTTCCTACAAGATCGGAGAACTGCGCATCCAGGCCCTGCGCAAGCACGCCGAGGAAAGCCTGGGCGAGCGCTTCGATCTGCGGGCCTTCCACGACGTGGTCGTCGGTAACGGCTCCCTGCCCATCGCCCTGCTGGAGCAACTGGTGGAGGAATGGGTCACGGCGCAGGACCCAACGGGAACCACCAGTCCCCGAACGCTCCCCGCACCATGAACTCTCGCCCTATCTAGCTTGGACGGTTGCGCTCCGCCGGGTCATCGCTGAGGTATTGTACGAACTCCACCTCGATACCGTCCGGCTCCACAAAGTAAACATTGCGCCGGAACGGCTCGGCACCTTTTTTGGCGACCGCGAAACCCGCCGCGGCGAGCCGCTCGACCACCCCATCGAGGTTGTCGGTAACGAACGCGAAGTGCGCCAACCCGGGCTGATGACCTTCAAGATCACGGCTGGCACCTTCGCCATTGTCGTTCAGCGTGATGTACTGGTAATCATCGCCAAAGTGCAGCCAACGCCGGGGCTTGCCATACCAGTCGCCCTCCCCCCGCAGACGCTCGCCCCAGTGCGGCAGCGCCGCCTGATAGAAACGCAGGCTGGCGGCAATATCCGTGACAACGAGATTGACGTGTTCAAATTGAATCATGCTCGGGACCTCCCTGTTAGTTGAGGCCCCATGCTAGGACCTCAACCTAAGTTGAGGTAAAGTCCTGGCGACGCAAATTTTTCTGCAAAGGCGGTTCGGAAAAATCGATGACAGGAAGAAGCGAGCTCAGTGTCGGACGGGTCGCGGCCCGCTGCGGAGTCCCGGTGAGCACCCTGCACTTCTATGAGCGC
>CAXBBA010000521.1:0-2178 GCA_963973805.1 uncultured Halieaceae bacterium
CCCACCATCAATGTTTCCGTGGTGGACCTGAGCTTCATTGCCTCGCGACCAACCAGCGTCGATGAGGTGAACGAAATCATGGAGCGGGCCGCCGCCAGTGCCCTGGGACGGGTGCTGTCCGTCAATCATGCGCCCCTGGTTTCCGTGGACTTCAACCACTGCCCGGACTCGAGCGTGTTCGACGCGTCCCAGACCCGGGTGAACGGAGAACTGGTCAAGGTCATGGCCTGGTACGACAACGAATGGGCCTTTGCCAACCGCATGCTCGACAACTCCCTGGCGCTCAGCCAGAGAGCCGTGCTGTCCGGCGTTGCCTGACAGGATCTCCGGGGAGGCAGGGGCTTCCCCACCTCCCGGAAACCGGAGTCGGCTAAAGCTCCGCCAGGGACTTCTCGAGTTCGTCGACCATGTCGGAAAACACCTCAATGGTGTCGTAGACCGGCTGCGGCGTCGTCATGTCCACGCCCGCTTCCTTGATCAGTTCAATGGCGTAATCACTGCTGCCCGCACGGAGCATCTCGAGGAAGCGATCGCGAGCCGGCTCTCCCTCCTCGAGAATGCGTTTCGCCAGCGCCGTCGCTGCCACGAAGGAGGTGGAATACTGGTACACGTAGAAGTTGTCCGAGCGCAGGAAATGGGGAATGCGACTCCATTCGCTGGCATTCAGCGGATTCGCGTGCACCGCATCACCGTAATAGGCCTCGAAGACATCGGCGTAGATCTGGTTCAGGGAGTCCTTGGTCAGGGCCTCCCCCGCCTCCACCGCCGCGTGGGCGCGCATCTCGAAATCTGCGAAGGATGCCTGGCGATAGAAGCCGCCACGGAACTCGTCCAGGTAGGTCTGCAACAGGTACACCCGCTCCTGGGGGGACTCCGCCTCCTTCAGCATTTTCTGATACAGCAGCGCCTCATTGGTCATGGACGCCACTTCCGCAACGAAGGTGCGGTAATAGCCGTAGACGTGGGGCTGCGTATTGCGTGTCATGTAGGAGTGCAGGGAATGGCCGTACTCGTGGGCCAGGGTGGATACATCCGTCAATGTGCCCTGATAACTCATGGACAGGTAGGGCTTGGAGTCGTAGGTACCCCAGGAGTAGGCTCCCGCGCGCTTGCCCACGTTCTCGAAGGCATCGACCCAGCCTTCTTCGAAGCCGCGCCAGTAGAGATCGAGGTAGTCCGCCCCCATGGGAGTCAGGGCGGCGGCAACAATCTCCTTGGCATCTTCAAAGGGAATATCCTTGTAGGTCGGCTCTATGATTGGCGCGTACATGTCCCAGATCTCCAGGCGTTCAACGCCCAGCGCCTGGCGCCGCAATTCCAGATACCGCTGCAGGGGCTCGGCCCCTTCCCGCGCCGCCTTCACCAGGCTCAGGTAAACCTCCTCGGGAATGGCGCTGCGGTAGGTCGCGGATTGCAGTGCGGAATCGAAGCCCTTGGCGCGAGCGGTGAACACCCGCCCCTTCACATGGCCTTCGTAGTTGGCCGCGAGCATATTGCCCAGTTTTTCGTACTCCCGAAACAGGCCCTGCCAGGCGTCCCGGCGTACCCGGCGATCTGAGGAATTGAGAAACGCGCCATAGCGGGACTTCGTCAGTTCCACGGTCTCACCGTCCTCATCCACGATGGTGCCGAAGGTCAGGTCCGCGTTGTTGAGCGAGGAAAACACGTTGCTGAACTTATCCAGAGGGTCATCGGCCATCGCCAGCAGGCGCTCTTCCGCCTCCGTGAGCGTGTAGGGGCGCATGCGTGCCTGCTCGGCAAAGTAGTGGCGATAGGTTTCCAGGCCCGGCGTCGCGGCGATCATGGCCTCGAGATCATCTTCATCGATCGCCAGCAGCTCGGGCACGAAGAAGGCTCGCCGTTCCTCATAGCCTGCCTGCAGACCCTGGGCCCGGGAAAAACGCGCCGCATTCTCGCTGTTGCGCTGATCCTCAAACGAGCGCAATCCTGCGTACACATACAGATCTCCCACCAGGCGGGATGCCTTTTCCTGGGCTTTCAATGCCTGCAGCAGTACGTCACCACCCTCGGCGAGACGCCCCTTGTAGGCCAACACCTCGTCGATGAGCCCGTCCAGGCGCTCCGCGTCTTCTTCCCAGGCGGCATCGGAGCTGTACATGGGAGACAGGTCCCACTTGTATTCCGCGGCGATATCTTCACGTTCCGGGGTATCGGCGG
>CAXBBA010000522.1:0-2178 GCA_963973805.1 uncultured Halieaceae bacterium
GCTCCAGTGTCGCGACCCCATGGGGGCGGCATCGGGCGGACGTCGTTCCCAGGTAACGGACCTGGCCCGGGCAGGCATGGCTCTGGGCCTGGCGGGCCTGTTCCTCGAAGCCCACCCCGAGCCCGACAAGGCCCTTTGTGATGGGCCCAGCGCGCTGCCCCTGGACAAGCTGGAGCCGTTTCTGGCACAGGTGCAGGCGGTAGATCGCCTCGTTAAAGGCCTGCCGCCGCTGGTGATCGACTGAGGCGCCGGTACAAATTCTCAAAAGGGGCAGGGCGGCGCAGTCCGTACCGCCTTTGGACCGCAAGAACGCAAGGAGTACAGCAGTGAGCAAGATTGCTTCTATTCGGGGTTTTGAAGTTCTCGATTCCCGGGGTAACCCCACCGTGATGGCCGAGGTCTGCCTCGAATCCGGCGCCCTGGGCGCAGCCTGTGCTCCGTCGGGCGCCTCCACCGGGTCCCGCGAAGCTCTGGAATTGCGTGACGGCGACGGCAGCCGCTACCTCGGCAAGGGTGTGCTCAAGGCAGTGGGTAACGTCAACGACGCCATCGCCACTGCACTCACGGGTTTCGATGCCGCAGATCAGCGCGGCCTGGACCGTGCCCTGTGTGACCTCGACGGTACGGAAAACAAGGAACAGCTCGGTGCCAACGCCATGCTGGCGGTGTCCCTGGCGGCAGCGAAGGCCGCGGCGGTGCAGAAGCAGCTGCCGCTGTACGCGCACATGGCCGCGCTCTATGGTCGCGGTGAGCTGAGCATGCCCGTGCCCATGATGAATATCCTCAACGGTGGCGAGCACGCCGACAACAACGTGGACATCCAGGAATTCATGATCCAGCCCGTGGCGGCGGGAACCTTCCGCGAAGCCCTGCAGTGTGGCGCCGAGATATTCCACCAGTTGAAGAAGGTGCTCGGCGGCCGGAGTCTGAATACGGCAGTGGGGGATGAGGGTGGCTTTGCGCCGGACCTGCCATCCAACGGTGCGGCCCTCGATGTTATCGCCGAGGCGGTGGATCTCGCCGGCTATCGCCTGGGCGAGGACGTAACCCTGGCCCTGGACTGCGCCGCGTCGGAGTTCTACCGCGACGGTCGCTACCAGCTCAGCGGTGACGGGCGGGACTTCGACAGCACCGGATTCTGCGACTACCTCGCCAGTCTGGTCGATGCGCATCCGATCCTGTCCATCGAGGATGGTCTGGATGAGTCCGACTGGGACGGCTGGAAAATCCTCACGGAAAAGCTCGGTGATCGCGTGCAACTCGTGGGCGACGACCTCTTCGTCACCAACACCAAGATTCTCTCCCAGGGCATCGACCGCGGCATCGCCAACTCGATTCTGATCAAGCTGAACCAGATCGGCACGCTGAGTGAAACCTTCGATGCCATCGCCATGGCGGCGGATGCGGGCTACACCTCGGTCATTTCCCATCGCTCCGGCGAGACGGAAGACACGACCATCGCCGACCTTGCCGTCGCCACCGGTGCCGGCCAGATCAAGACCGGTTCCCTGTGCCGTTCCGACCGCGTAGCCAAGTACAACCGCCTGCTGCGCATCGAGGCGGAACTGGGGGCCGCAGCACCTTACCGGGGGCGCGCGGAGTTCGCGCGCTAGGCCTTGCGCTGGCTCCTGCTCATTCTGCTGCTCCTGTTGACCGGGCTGCAGTACCGCTTGTGGTGGGGTGAAGGTGGTCGCCTGGAGTTGCAGCGCCTGCAGCAACAGGCCCAGGATTTTGAACGCGAGAATGCGCGCCTGAGGGCGCGCAACGAAGCGCTTGCGGAACAGATTATGGATCTCAAGGCGGGCAATACGGTGCTGGAACAGCGCGCCCGGGAAGAGCTGGGTCTGACGGGCAAGGACGAAATCTATTATCAGTTCGTCGAGCCCGACGCGGCGGAGAAACGCAGCGGTGAGTGAGTTGTGGGCGGTGGTTCCCGCCGCCGGTTCCGGCACGCGCATGGCCGCCGATCGCCCCAAGCAGTTTTTGCAGCTGCGCGGACGCCCGCTACTGTACTGGAGCGTAGCTGTGCTGCTGCGCCGCGACGATCTGCGCGGCTGCGCGGTGGCCCTGGCGCCTGCGGCGGAGTGGCCCGAATCAAGCCTGCCGCAGGACGCGCGCCTGAGCTTCTGTGCCGGCGGAGCCTCCCGCGCGGCGACCACGGCGCAGGCGGGCCACGAG
>CAXBBA010000523.1:0-2172 GCA_963973805.1 uncultured Halieaceae bacterium
TCCAGAAGAATGGTCAGATAAATATCAATGGCATGCTGCGCGAACCGGCGGCAGAAGAGGAGACATCTGACACACCAGAAGATACCGAGTCCGCCTGGCGCGTCGAGCTCGCCACCCTTGCCCTGCACAACGGACGCCTGGATTTCGCCGACAGCTCCCTGCCCCTGCCCTTCAAGACCCTGGTCGACGGCATCGAAGCGGAGTTGCGGGATGTGGACACCGCAGCGGAGAAACCCCTCACCGCGGACCTCCGCGGCACCGTGGATGGCTACGCGCCGGTGCTGATTCAGGGCCGCGGCCAGCCGTTCAGCGCCGCGCCGGACGGAGAGCTTCGCCTGAACTTTCGCGGCGTCGACATCGCCACCATGTCCCCCTACTCCGGCACCTACGCGGGATACACCATCGAGAGCGGCACCCTGTCCCTGGACCTGAGCTACGGCCTGAACGGCCAGAGCATCGACGGCGACAACCGCATTGTGATATCCCAGATGGCCCTGGGCGAACCCGTGGAGAGCGACCTCGCCATCGACGTTCCCCTGAAGCTCGGCATCGCCCTGCTCACCGACAGCGAAGGCGTCATCGATCTGTCCGTGCCCGTGAGCGGGTCCGTGGATGACCCGGAATTTTCCCTGGGCAAAGTTATCGGACGCGCCATCACCAACATCATCGTGAAAGCGGTGTCGGCGCCATTCAAGCTCCTCGCTGGCCTGGTGGGTAGCGACGTTGACCTTGAATACGTCTCCTTCGCCCCGGGGAATTCAGCCCTGGATGACGCCGCTCGCGAGACCCTCGGGCCCCTGGCAAAGGCCCTGGAGCAGCGGCCCCAGTTACAACTGCGGATCAATGGCGGTGCCGACCCGGTGGACGATGCCCGCCGCCTGCGGGAACAGCAGCTGGGTCAGCGCCTTAGCTCAGCGGGTCTGAGTGCCGAGTCCCTGGCGAGGCGCGACGAGGCCTTCGCCCTGGCCGTGGCAGCGCTCTACGAACAGACCTTCCCGGAAGCGGTCGCCCAGGCTGGGGAGAGCAGCGACGAAGATGCAGCTTCACCGAATAGCAACGAACAGTGGCTCGCCCTGGTGAATCGCGAAGCGCTCTCACCGTCCGTCCTGAAGGACCTCGCCACGGCGCGCGCCGCTGCGACGAAGCGGGAGCTGGTGACGGTGCTGGGCGTGGATGCCGCCCGCATCGCCATCAGCTATGACGACGAGCTGAAGCAGGCATCCGTGCAGATGTCCCTGGACACCTGACTCCCGGACCAGCTCCGGTGCTAACGTGCGTCTTCCAGCGCCAGCTCGTCCTGCAGCGCGCGTTTTACAAATTTGCCGTTGGCATTGCGCGGCAGGGGCTCGTCGCGGAACCAGATGTAGCGGGGAATCTTGAACGGCGCGATTAGCGTGCTCAGGTGATCCCGGATCGCTTGCGCGTCCTCCGTGGCATCAGGCTTGAGATAAACCGCCGCGCCCACCTCTTCACCCAGGCGTTCGTCCGGCACCGCAAAGGCGACACACTCCGCCACGTCCGGATGATGGAACAGCGCGTTTTCCACTTCGGCGCAGTACACATTCTCACCACCGCGAAGCACCATGTCCTTCGCTCGATCAACGAGATAGATAAAACCATCTTCATCGATGTAGGCAATGTCTCCCGTGTGCAGCCAGCCATCGACAATGGATTCCGCCGTCGCGTCCTCCCGGTTCAGGTAACCCCGGATCACCGGCGCACCGCGCACCACCAGCTCGCCGATTTCACCGGCGGGCAGCGTCTCGCCAGTTATGTCGATGCAGCGCGCCTCGATCGTGGGCATGGCAGGACCGACACTCTTGGGACGATCGAGGAAAAAATCCAGAGCCAGCGCCGCAATGATGCCACTGGTTTCCGTCATGCCATAACCGGTGTTCGGGCGCGTTCCGGGCATGGCCTCGGGCACCTTGCCCACCAGGTCCGGCTGCATCGCCGCCCCGCCGCCACCGATGGTCTTGAGAGATGAGATATCGAAGCGCTCGAACTCGGGGTGCGTGATGAGCTCCCGGGTCATCATGGGCACGGCGCTGAACGCCGAAATCTTCTCCCGCTCAATAATGCGCAGGGCCTCCGTCGCGTCCCATTTGTACATGTGCACCAGGCATCCACCGACGAGCGTCGCCACCTGGGCAACGCAGTTGTTTGCCGTGA
>CAXBBA010000524.1:0-2168 GCA_963973805.1 uncultured Halieaceae bacterium
CCTCCGCCCAGTTCCCGTCCGTGGATCGCCGCTGTTCCACCAGCGAGGTGCCGGGAATCAGTTTGGCGAGCCAGCGGTAGTTGGAGCCGGGGCCGGCGTGGAGTACCACGAACACTTCGTCCGAGATATAGCGGGTTTCCTGGGCCTGGACGGTACCAGTGATGAGGATGAGCAGGAGGAGCAGATGGCGTAGCACGTGGTTTTCCTTTCGTGGATATCGATGCTCAGGGCAGAACGAGACGGTAGGGTTTGACCTGGACGCGCGTAAACACCCCTTCACGGGTGTAGGGGTCGTCATCGGCCCAGGCCTGCGCCGCTTCCAGGGAGTCGAATTCGGCGATCACCAGGCTGCCGGTAAATCCGGCGCTGCCAGGGTCTTCGCTGTCTATGGCGGGGTGGGGGCCTGCGGCGAGCAGCCGACCCTCGTCCACCAACTGATGCAGGCGTGCCAGGTGAGCCTCGCGCACAGACAGGCGCAGCGCCAGGCTGTCGGGGGTATCTTCTCCGGAAATGGCGTAGTACACGGTACGGTCTCCTCGGGCCTCAGGGCTCTCCGCCGGCGGGATTTTCCTCCGCCTGCAGGTGGGGGCTGATGATCAGCGCGGTGATTATGGTCAGCGCCAGGGTAAAGCCAATGGCGGAGTACAGCTTGTAGCTGACCCAGGTGGCTTCGCTGTAGCGGTAGGCAACGAACAGGTTGAGGGCGCCGACCAGAGTGAAGTTCCCGATCCACAGCACATTGAGGCGGGTCCACACGGGGGCCGGCAGCGACAGCTGGGCGCCGAGGGTGCGTTCCAGCAGGCACTTGTCGGAAAACAGGGTGAAGCCCGTGAACGCGAGGGCGAGGGCCCAGTTGAAAATCGTCGGCTTCCACTGAATAAAGGTCTGGTCCCGCAGCGCGAGCGTTGCGCCACCGAAAACAAGGACGGCGAGGAAGGTCCACAGGCTGCGCTTCTCCCAGGCTCCGGACAGGAGGCGGCCGAGGAGCACCTGCACCGCGGTGGCTGCGATCAGCACCGCCGTGGCGGTGAAGATGCCGTCCACTTCGTGGCTCCAGCCAGCGAAGGATACGGTTTCTCCGTTCATCTGGTAGACAACGAAGAACAGGATGATAGGTAAGAATTCGAGGATTTGTTTCATGCAGATCGTTAGGGCGTCTGGCAGTGCTAGAATGCCGCGCGGTCGGGTGAGGCGGCATTGTAGACGAATTCCGTGCGTCGCTCACCGAGTCCCCATCTCCTGAGGCGGAGCAGGTGTAGATGAGCCAGTTTTTCCAGATCCATCCCGAGAACCCCCAGGCCCGGCTGATACGCCAGGCGGCCGATATCGTGCGCGACGGAGGCGTGATCGTCTACCCCACGGATTCCGCCTACGCCCTGGGCTGCCATATCGGTGACAAGAATGCGCTGGATCGCATTCGGCGCATCCGCAAGCTGGACGACCGGCACAATTTCACTCTGGTCTGCCGCGACCTCTCCGAGATCGCCACCTACGCCCGCGTCGACAACAGCGTGTACCGACTGCTCAAACATCACACGCCGGGGCCCTATACCTTTATTCTCAGGGCAACGTCGGAGGTGCCCCGGCGCCTGATGCACCCCAAGCGGCGCACCGTAGGCCTGCGGGTGCCCGACAACGCCATAACCCAGGCGCTGCTGGGAGATCTGGGGGAGCCGCTGATGAGCGTCACGCTGATCATGCCGGGCGACGAACTGCCCCTGATCGACCCCTATGAGGTCCGGGAGCTGCTGGAACACCAGGTGGACCTGGTGATTGATGGCGGTTACTGCGGCATGGAGGCCACCACCGTTGTCGACCTCGCGGATGACCTGCCTATGCTGCTGCGGGCGGGCAAGGGAGATCCCGCGCCCTTTGAGGTCGCCTGAGGTATAATTCGGCGATTGTACGCTGGAAATCCCGTGACCGAAGACGCTGCCCCACAGACCGATACGCCCCTGGTGGACAGCTTGCCCGCCCAGGGCGAGATGCCCTTTGCCGTTGTGATGGGCAAGGCGGTGACGGAGCTGCCAAAGGACCTCTATATTCCACCCCAGGCACTCGAGGTGTTCCTCGAGGCCTTTGAGGGCCCTCTGGACCTGTTGCTGTACCTGATCCGCCGCCAGAATCTGGATATTCTCGAGATCGACGTGTCGCGCATCACCGAGCAG
>CAXBBA010000525.1:0-2165 GCA_963973805.1 uncultured Halieaceae bacterium
CCTGGGCCCTGAGCACCAGGGGCAGCAAGCGCTACACCGATGCGCAGTTCAGCGCCGGGGACATGCTGTTGTTTGGCCCGGAAACCCGGGGACTTCCCGCAGCACTGCTGGAAGAACTGGGAGAGGAATATTGCCTGCGAGTACCGATGAAAGCCGACAGTCGCAGCCTCAACCTGAGCAATACCGTCGCCCTGGTCGCCTACGAAGGGCTGCGCCAACTGGGCTTCGGAGACCTCAATTAGGGGTTCTCTTCCCCGACGGAATCGCGCCGCGAGAAGGTGACGGGGGGAGGGGAAGGCAGCGCCGCCCGGAAACGGACGGCGCCGGGGTAAAGCCTCAGTTCGCCGCGTCGCCGCCGGCAGCCTGCTGCTCCGCCTGCTGGCGCAGGGCCTGCTCGTAGAGCGCCTCGAAGTTAACGGGCGCCAGCATGACCGGCGGGAAACCGCCCTTGACCACCAGGGAATCGATGTTTTCGCGAGCATAGGGGAAGAGGATGTTCGGCGCGGCGGTGCCCAGCACGCGACGCAGCTGCTCTTCGTCGAAGCCGACGATGGAGAAGATGCCCGCCTGCTGCACTTCCACCAGGAACGCCGTTTCGTCGTCAATCTTGGCCGTCAGCGTGATGCTCAGCACCACTTCATAGTTGCCCTGCTCGTCGATGGCATTGCTGCGCGTGTTCAGGTCCACATTGACCTTCGGCTGCCACTGCTTCTTGAACACGTCGGGGGTGCTCGGTGACTCGAAGGAAAGATCCTTGTTGTAGATACGCTGCATCACAAACTGTTGCTGCGCTTGTCCCTGGGCGGCTGCCTGTTCGTCGGCCATGGTGTAACTCCTTGGTTTAAAGATTGAGGTTGTGTTCGTTGTTCAGGAAGCGGCGTCCAGCAGGCGATCCAGCTCGCCCCGGCTGTCCAGCGCCGCCAGGTCCGTGTAGCCCCCCACGTGGGTGTCTCCAACCCAGATCTGGGGAACGGTTCGCTGCCCGGCACGCTCGGTCATCTTTCGGCGCAGTCCGGGGTTGCCATCCACGGGTATTTCTTCGAAGGCCACGTTCCTGGACTCCAGCAGGCGCCGCGCCGCCATGCAGTAGGGGCAGAAGCGGGTGGAGTACATGACGACCGAAGCACTCATGGGCGGGGCTATTTAACCACTGTGGGCAGCTGGAGGTTTGACCACTCCATCATGCCACCGGCCATCTTGTAGACGCGAGTGAAACCCTCTGCCCGCAGTTGCTTGCCGGCGGTCCCCGCCTGCTGCCCCATGTTGCACACCAGCACCACGGGCTTGTCGCGATAGGACTCCAGCTCGCTCTGGCGCTCCTTCAGCTTGGCGCTGGGGATGTGCAGGGCTTCGACGATATGCCCCTGCTTGAAGGCCGCCGCGTCGCGCAGGTCCACAAACACACCGGATTCGCTGTTCACCAGATTGATCGCCTCCTGCGGGCTCACTGCGGGGCCCGCCTTGCGGCCCTCGTGCTTGATGAGCATGGCAATAACCACGAGCAGAGCTCCCATGAGCATCCATTGCTCGGCGGCGAATTCCAGAAAAAGTTCCATGGGCGGTGTATGCGACTCAGATCAGGCTGGCGATCAGTGGGGGCTTTCGCGGCGCCACCGGTCGTCGGGCAGGGGTGGAAAAGGCCGCGAATTATACCCCTTGCCCGGGGTCGGCTCCACCCTGTAGCGAACATCTGGATGGCGTGACCCTAGGCGACGGGGGTGGCCAGCCGCTACACTGCTACGCCATCACCTGAAAGACGCCCCGGGCACCAGTGGCGGGGCCGCAATTCGCCGGAAAACTGGACAGCTGACCCATGAGTACTACCCCCAAACAACCCGTGCTACTGATTATCCTCGACGGCTGGGGGTACCGGGAAGAAACGCAGGACAACGCCATCGCCAATGGCGATACCCCGACCTGGGACCGGCTCTGGGCCGAGGCCCCGCACACGCTGATCTCTGCATCGGGCCTGGATGTGGGCCTGCCGGAGGGCCAGTTCGGCAACTCCGAGGTCGGGCACATGAGCCTGGGCTCGGGCCGTGTCCTCTTCCAGAGCATATCGCGCATCGACGAGGCGATCCGCGACGGCAGTTTTTACCGCAACGAGACCTACGTCCAGGCCATCGACAGCGCCGTCGCCAGCGGCGGGGCGGTCCACGTATTGG
>CAXBBA010000526.1:0-2157 GCA_963973805.1 uncultured Halieaceae bacterium
CCGGGACTCGCGAAACTCATGGGTATGCCAGAGCTGCGCCACCAGCTCCCGCAGACGCCGATCCACGCGACGACGCTCGTAGTCGGTCAACTCCGGGGACTCGAGCTCCCGCAGGCAGCGCTCGATCTCTTCGTACTTGTGGATCAGGGAGCGCCGGGTGATCTCCGTCGGATGCGCGGTCAGCACCAGTTCAATACTGAGGTCTCCCACCGCATCGTGGATCGCCGCGTCATCGAGGCCCTCGTCCGCGAGCTTGGCAAGTATCGCCGCGAGGGTGTTGCTGGCGGAATTCTGGGCGTCCATTTCCCGGGACAGACCGTGGTGCTGTTCCGCGATATTTGCCAGATTCAGGAACTGGGCAAAGGCCCGGGCAACGGGGGCGAGTTCGTCGTGTTCCAGGCTTGCAAGGGCGGATTCGAGCTGCGCCGGACTGTCTTCGTCCCCCATGCTCGCTGCCTTGGACAGGAGCCGAATCTCTTCAATCTTCGCTAGAAATTCATCGCCGCGGCTGGTCGCCATGGTGTCACCGAGAATGCTGCCCAGGTGACTGACGTTGCGACGCAGGCTGTCGTGACGCGGACTGTCGACGCGCCGCCCATCCTGATCCAGGAACTGATTCATTTACTTACCCCCGCAGGAATTGCTGCGTAGCGCGTGGCCCGCAAACTCTCTTTAATCGCACGAAGACGCGGCTGCAACTGCTCGCCCAGGCGCAGCGTCACGCCGGCGGCAAGCACATCCAGCACGGCGAGGTGCAGCAGCCGGGACGTCATGGGCATGTAGGCATCCGTGTCCTCCGATACCTCCAGCCCGACGGCCACATCGCTGTTTCTCGCCAGGGCGGAATCCGCCGCCGTCAGAGCGACAACCGTAGCACCTCTTTGCCGTGCCAGACAGGCAATGTCCACCAGATCCCTCGTGCGCCCCGTGTGAGAGATCACGAAGAACAGTTCCCCCGGCCTGGCCGCCGCCGCGTACATGCGCAGCATGAGGGAGTCGGAGTGCGCGCTTACCGGCAGTTCGAAACGAAAGAAATGGTGCTCCGCATCCTGAGCCACAGCGCCGGAAACCCCCAGACCACAGAAAAATATGCGCCGCGCCGAAAGCAGCTGATCGACGACCTCGTCCACCAGGGCCGGAGGTAGCTGCGTCGGCAGCCCCCGCAGCGAACTCATGGCACTGTCGATGATTTTCGAGGTGACGGTGCCCGTGTCGTCGCCAGGGGCCACCGCCGGACTGACGTAGGGAACCCCCAGTACGAGAGCCTGGGCCAGGCGCAGCTTGAACTCGGGAAAACCGGACGACACAAACTTCCGGCAAAAGCGGTTCACCGTCGGTTCGCTCACCTGGGCTCGCTCCGCCAGCGCGGCGATGCTCAGCCGCGTGGCACTGCGGGGATCGTCGAGAACCGCTTCGGCCACCCGTCGCTCGGACTTCGTGAGTCGCTCAATCGCGGCCCCGAGTTCCTGGAGAAGGTTACTGGGCTGGTCTGGGGGCACGGTGCGCTCCGGGCGAATGGGAGACGGCAATCATGCCATAAAAAGATAGCATTACTACATTTTTTTGGTTTCTGGTCTCTTTTTGGCCATAAAATGGGGTTTTTATGTAGCTTAACTACATAAATAGGTGCCCAGCCATGCTTCGAATCGCTATCAATGGTTATGGACGAATTGGTCGCAACATCCTCCGCGCCCTCGTGGAACGGGACTCGGAGTTGCGCGACAAGATCGAAATCGTGGCCATCAACGATCTGGGTGACACCGCGGTCAATGCCCACCTGACCCGCTTTGACTCGGTTCACGGGCGCTTTCCCCTCCCGGTTCTGGAGAAAGATGATCACCTGATGGTCGGCAGGCACCGAATTCGCGCGCTTCAGGAGCGCGATCCCGCCCGACTGCCCTGGGCAGCGATGAAGGTGGATGTGGTCTGCGAATGCACCGGCCTGTTCACGGAGCGAAGCCGCGCCGCAGCTCACCTCGATGCCGGTGCGGGCAAGGTACTGGTATCGGCCCCCGGAAAAGAAATGGATGCCACGGTGGTGTTTGGCATCAACGACGGGCAGCTGAGCGGGGAAGAGCGCATTATCTCCAACGCCTCCTGCACCACGAACTGCCTGGCGCCCCTGGCCGCCCCGCTGCACGACGCCCTCGGCATTGA
>CAXBBA010000527.1:0-2156 GCA_963973805.1 uncultured Halieaceae bacterium
GAAGGCGGTGGCGAAGCTGGGCATTCCGCCCCAGATCATCGGCTACATCAATTACCCCACGGAGTTTGACTCGAGCAAGACCCGGGCATTGCTGGAACCGGCGGGTATCACCTGTCCTCCGCTGGAAGACTATGCGGAAGCGATCTGGGAGTACTGGCGTCATTTTCTGCATCCCGAAAAGGAGGACCTGATCAGCCAGGTGGACGCGGTGTTCAGCCGCACCATCGGTCGCCCGTCCCTTGCCGTGCTGCGGCGCAAGGTGAAGGGGCAGGTCGTGGTGGTGACCGGGGCTACCAGCGGCATCGGCCATGAGTGTGCCCTGCGCCTGGGGCGGGCGGGGGCGACGGTGTGCCTGGTAGCGCGCAGCGTCGACAAGCTTGAGGAGACGCTGCAGGAGATTCGGTCCAAGGGCGGCCATGGGATGGCCTACTCCTGTGACGTCTCCGACGCGGGCGCCTGCGACGGCCTCGTGAAGGACGTGCTCAGGGATCACGGCCGCGTCGACATTCTCATCAACAACGCGGGTCGGTCCATTCGTCGGTCCGTGCGCCACAGCTATGATCGGTTCCACGATTTCGAACGGACCATGGAGCTGAACTACTTCGGCGCCCTGCGTCTGATCCTGGGTTTTCTGCCGGTGATGGAAGAGCAGGAACACGGGCACATCATCAACATCTCGTCCATCGGTGTGCTGGCGAGCCCGCCGCGTTTCTCGGCCTACGTGGCCTCCAAGGCGGCGCTGGATGCCTTCAGCCACTGCGCCGCACCGGAGTTCGCCGCCCAGCATATTCATTTCTCGACGATCCACATGCCCCTCGTGCGCACGCCCATGATCGCGCCGACGAGCCTGTACAAGGCGTTTCCCACGCTGTCGCCGGAGCAGGCACGGGATCTGGTGATCAAGGCGATCATCTCCAAACCCAAGCGCGTGTCCACGGGTCTTGGGGTGACGGGGGCGGTGGCCCAGGCGACGATGCCGAGCGTCACGGAGGCCTTCCTCAGCCAGGCCTACGCGCTGTTCCCCGACTCCCCTGCAGCCCGGGGCCTGAGCGACGCCGAGGCCGCGGCGGAGCGTGCGGCGATGCCATCGAGCCGCCTCGAGCTGGCGCAGAAGCTGTTTGCGCAATTCATGCGCGGCGTGCACTGGTAGGGATGTCGTGAGCTGCCTGTCTGTCATCGTTCCCCTCTACAACGAGGCACCGGGCATCGTGCAGTTCCACGAGCGCCTGCGCAGCGTACTGCAGAGCCTGGCCATGGACAGCGAGGTGCTCTACGTCGATGACGGCAGCGATGACGCCACGCCCCGGTTACTGGACTCCCTCTGCGAGGGCGAGTCCGATGTGGGATACCTGCGTCTGTCGCGCAACTTCGGCAAGGAGGCCGCCATGTCCGCGGGCCTGGACCACGTGCGGGGCGACGCGGTGATCATCATCGACGGCGACCTGCAGGACCCGCCGGAGCTGATTGGGGAGTTCGTGGAGCAGTGGCGCAACGGCTATGACGTGGTGTACGGCAAGCGCATCTCCCGGGAGGGGGAGAGCTGGTTCAAGCGCCAGTCCGCAGCGCTGTTCTACCGCCTGCTGGACCGCCTGTCGGATGTGCCGATTCCCCGGGATGTGGGGGACTACCGGCTGCTGAGCCGCCGCGCGGTGGAGGCCCTGAAACGCCTCCGGGAACAGCACCGCTACATGAAGGGGTTGTTCGCCTGGATCGGCTATCCCCAGAAGGCCGTCCCCTACGCCCGGGCCCCGCGCGCCGATGGCCGCAGCAAATGGAACTACGGGCGTCTCTGGAACTTCGCCCTCGAAGGGATCACCTCGTTCTCCGCGGCGCCGCTCAAGCTGGCGACCTGGCTGGGGCTGCTCACGTCCCTGGGAGCCTTCGGCTATGGCCTGTACTTTCTGCTGCGCACCCTGCTGCTGGGCAACCCCGTGCCCGGCTATCCCTCGCTCGTCGTGATCATCCTGTTCCTCGGCGGTGTACAGCTCGTGTGCCTGGGCATCATCGGCGAGTATCTGGCGCGCACCTACAACGAGAGCAAGGGGCGGGCGCTGTATTTTGTGCAGGACTACCGGCCGGGGTCTGTCGGGCCGGTGTCAGACCCGTCGCCAGCCAGCTCCCCAGACACTGAGACCCGGGACGCCCCCCATGCGTGA
>CAXBBA010000528.1:0-2150 GCA_963973805.1 uncultured Halieaceae bacterium
TAGTGAACAAGTCTGACCTTATCGACGCCATCGCATCCGCCGCTGACATCAACAAATCCGACGCTGGACGGGCTCTCGATGCCGTCATCGACAGTGTGACGGACGCGCTCAAGCGCGGAGACCAGGTTTCCCTGGTGGGCTTTGGCACCTTTTCTGTTAAACACCGTGCAGGTCGCGAAGGCCGCAACCCGCAGACGGGCGAAACGATTCAGATCAAACCGTCCACAGTACCCGGCTTCAAGGCGGGTAAAGCGCTGAAGGACGCGGTCAACTCCTAGCATATCTGCCTCTACCAGGGGACTCCCCGGAACGGGGGTCGGGTCGAACGCGGTACCGTCAGCTTTTACGGTAGCGCCGGGTTCGGCGAGATAGCAGGGCCCGCAGTAGCGGGCCCTTTTTCCTTGGAGACCCTTCACGTAAAATTCCCGCGACGCCTGGCGGGGCTGCATAAAATGCAGAGCCGGTAATAGCCGGGCACCACAGCTAACTATTTGCCTTACTCACCTCCAGGCCCGTCACCATGCTTCAGGACATCCGCTCCAACATTCAGGGAACCATCGCCAAGATCATCATTGGCCTCATCGTGGTTTCCTTCTCGATTTTCGGTATTGAATCCCTGCTGTTCAGCGGCGGCACCAGCGGCGTAGCCGAGGTGAACGGCGAGGAGATTTCCGCCTATGCCCTGCAGCAGGAACTATCCCTGCAGCAGCGCCAGCTGCTGGCGCTCATGGGCGAGAACGCCGATCCCGCACTGCTGGATGAGGCGCTGCTGAGTCAGGCGGCCCTCGAGTCTCTGGTCAGCCGCGAGGTCGTGCGTCAGGGCGCCGCAGAAATGGGGCTCTCCACCTCGGAGCAGGCGATCGCAGGCATCGTCGCTTCCATGGAGCAGTTCCAGATTGACGGGCGTTTTTCCCGGGACATGTTCCAAAGCACCCTCGCGAATGCGGGCTTCACGCCCGCCCTGTTTAACCAGCGCCTGGGTGAGGACATACAGATTGGTCAATTGCGTGCCGGTATCGCCGGGAGTGATTTTGTCACGCCGGCCGAGCTCGCGCTCGCCGCCTCCATCGAGCTTGAGGGGCGGGATGTGCGTTACCTGACCCTGCCGCTGGTGGATTTTCGACTGTCCGCCGAGGTGAACGACGAGGCGATTGAGAGCTACTACAACGAGAACGGCGACGAGTTCATGAGCGAAGAGACGGTGGTCCTCGAATACGTACAGCTGCGAGCCGAGGATTACTATCAACCCGTGGACGAGGACCGCGTACGCGAAGAGTTCGAGCTGGTGCGCGACGAGTTTGAAGTGCCCACCGAAGCGCGCGTCTCCCACGTATTGCTCGAAGGAGACGATGCGCAAAGCCGCCTGGAGGTCGTGGAAGCGGCTCTGGAAGGCGGCATGAGTTTCGCCGACGCCGCGCAGGAGTTCTCTGACGACCTCGGATCCGTCGACGCCGGGGGCGATCTCGGCTACACCGCCGGTGACGCGTTTCCCGAGGAGATGGAAGAGCTGATCGCCAGCCTCGGAGTCGGTGAGCGAGCGGCGGTGCGCACGGATGCCGGGCTCCACCTGGTGCTGGTAACGGATCGCCGCGAAGGGACCGCGGTGACCTTCGCCGATGTCGCCGGCGAACTCGAGCGCCGCATCCAGGCCCGGGATGCCTCGGAAGACCTGCTCACGGACGTGGAGCGCCTGCGAGATCTGGCATTCAATGCCATCGACCTCGAGGAACCTGCCGCCGCCCTGGGGGTGACGGTGGAGACATCCGAGCCCGTGTCCCGCAATCAAGCCACGGGCCTGTTCGCCAATCCCCGCCTGCAGCAGGCCGCTTTTTCTGAGGATGTGCTGGAAGAGGGCCACAACAGCGAAGTGATCGAGATCGGCGAGGAAGAATTCGTTGCTCTCCGCGTCGCATCCCGCCAGGCTCCGGCAGTGCGCCCCCTCGCCGGCGTGAGGGATCAGATAGAGGCGCTCCTGCGCGACGAGATAGCGCGAGCGGCGGCGGCGGAGAAAGCCGAGGCGCTGCTGAGCAGCATCGAAGGTGGTGAGAGCGTGGAAGATGCCGCGAATGCCGCCGGCCTTGAATGGCAGGTGGAGCTGGGCGCGACGCGCAACAGCCAACGCATTCCCCCGGCTGTCCGCGATACGCTCT
>CAXBBA010000529.1:0-2148 GCA_963973805.1 uncultured Halieaceae bacterium
GGGGTCGGTATTCCCCTGGGCGACCGCTGCACCGTCGAGTCCGGCCTCTACATCACGGCGGGCACCAAGGTCACCATGCTGGATGGCGAGCGCAATGCGGTGGAGACGCTGGCGGCACGGGACCTGGCAGGTTTCTCGGACCTGCTGTTCCGGCGCAACAGCCTCACCGGCACGGTGGAATGCCTGACGAACCGCACCGCGGTCCAACTCAACAGCGAACTGCACGCCCATAACTGAGCCATGAACGTCGACCCCACTCTGGATCTAGCCTGCGAACTGATCCGTCGCCAGTCCGTGACCCCCGAAGACGGTGGCTGCCAGCAGTTGATGATGGCTCGCCTGACCGCCCTGGGGTTCCACTGCACACCCCTGCCCTTCGGCGATACGCTGAATTTCTGGGCCGAGTGGGGTGACGAGGGCCCGCTCCTGGCCTTCGCCGGACACACGGATGTGGTCCCCCCCGGCCCCCTGGAGGACTGGGACAGCAACCCCTTCGAACCGACCATCCACGACGGTCTGCTCTACGGCCGCGGCGCCGCGGATATGAAAGGCTCCCTGGCCGCGATGATCACTGCCTGCGAGGCCTTTCTGGTGGAGCGCGATGGCGCCCGGGGTCGCATTGGGTTCCTCATCACCTCCGACGAAGAAGGCCCCGCCACCAATGGCACGGTGCGGGTGATGGAGTGGCTGCACAACGAAGGCATCCACATCGACTACTGCCTGGTGGGCGAGCCCTCAAGTGCCGAGGAGCTCGGGGACACGGTGAAGAATGGCCGCCGCGGCTCCCTCAATGGCACGCTGACGGTGCGCGGGCGCCAGGGCCATGTCGCCTACCCGCAGCACGCGGAGAATCCCGTGCACCGGGTGCTACCGGCGCTGGACGCCCTGTGCCACCGAACCTGGGATGAGGGCAACGATCACTTCCCGCCGACCACCTTCCAGATCACCAATATCCACGCGGGCACCGGCGCCACGAACGTGATCCCCGGCTCCCTCGAAGCCTGGATCAATTTCCGCTTCTCGACGGAGCAGACCGCCGAAGGACTGCGCGAGGCGGTGGAATCGGCGCTCACGATCCATGATCTGGACTTCGACATCGACTGGAAACTCAGTGGCGAGCCCTTCATCACCGCCACCGGTGAACTCCTGGAAGCCGGTGTGGGGGCGATTCACGACGTCACGGGCATCACGACGGAGCTGTCCACCAGCGGCGGCACCTCCGACGGACGCTTCATCGCCCCCTACGGCACCCAGGTGCTGGAACTCGGCCCCGTGAACGCCAGCATTCACCGCGTGAACGAGCATGTGCGCGTGGCGGATCTGGCGAGCCTGTCCCATGTCTACCTGCGCCTGCTGGAACGCCTGCTGGACTGAGAAGCAGACGCCGCTACGTCACCGCCTCACGCAGTTCATCGAGGGCCCTGGTGACAAGGCGGCGATTGCCCTCGCCCGGAACCACCAGCCAGGCAGACCCATCGCCCTCAAGGGCGGCGAGGCTCGCGCTCACCACATCCTCCGCCTCCATCCAGAAGGCGTCGGGCACCGTGCCCACGTCAAAGTCCCGGAATGTGTCCCGGCTGTGCATTTCCGTGCGGGTATACCCCGGACACAGGCATTGCACCCGCACTCCCGAGGCCGCCAGCTCGGCCCGCAGGGAGCGACTGAAGCTGACGAGAAAGGATTTTGTGGCACCGTAGGTCGCCGCCCCGGGGATGGCCAGCAGGCCGCCGATGGACGCCACGTTGATCACGGCCCCCCGCCCCCGCTCCACCATGGCGGGCAGCGCCGCCCGGGTCAGGGCCAGCGTGGCATTCTGGTGCAGGTGCACCATGGCGAGTTCCTCGTCCAAATCGCTCCCGGCGAACGGACCGTAGGTGGAAAACCCCGCATTGTTGACCAGCAGGTCCAGCGCGTCGCCCTGACGGATCGCCTCCACCACCCGGGCCTGACCCTCCATTGCGCCGAGATCCGCGCCGATGATCTGAAACGTGCACTGGTCCGCCAGCTCCTGCGCCAGCTCCGACAGGCGCTCCCCGCGCCGCGCCACGACCAGGAGCTCGCGACAGCGCGGTGCGAGCTGGCGCACAAACGCCTCGCCCAGACCTGCGGAGGCCCCCGTCACCAGAACTCTCAAGCCATCACCCATGC
>CAXBBA010000530.1:0-2146 GCA_963973805.1 uncultured Halieaceae bacterium
GAAGCGGCTGGAGAAGTCCTCGGCCTGGTAGGTGTACTCGCGCAGCAGGGTCTCCTCGTCGTTGAGGACGTAGGCGCCGGCTACCCAGCTCAGGTCACCGGGGGCCAGGGCCAGGGGGCTGGCGGAGGACAGGCGCAGCTGGGCGCTGCGGCTGCGCCGGTCGCGCAGGTAACGGTCGAAGGACGAGTATTCGAGATCCGGCGCGATGCCCACGAAGCTCCAGTCCTCGTCGTAGCTGTACTCGGAATCCGAGTCCGCCAGGTTTGCCAGAATTTCGAACTGGGTCGAGGTGCCGCTGCGGCGATAGTGGACGCCCAGCGCATCGCTGGTCTGGCGGTCCCGGCCCGGTTCGTCCGACAGGGTGCTGCGGGTGTTGTCGAGGGAAAAGGCGTCGTAGCCGTTGTCGACGTCCACGTGGCTGGCGATCAGGTCCAGCTGCTGGCGATCGCCGTCGAGCCAGCGCAGGCGTCCGCGCAGGAGGGTCTCATCCCGTTCGTTGGTGTCGTCGCGGCCCAGGAAGGCGTTGTCCATGAAGCCGTCGCTGCGATGGGTAAACGCCGCGAGGCGGTACAGCAGGCGGTCTTCGACGATGGGGCCGGTGACGCTGGCACCGAGCTCCCGGCGGCCGTAGTCGCCGATGCCTGCGCGGATCCGCCCCGAGGCCTCGGCGGCGGGAGCCGCGGAGCGCATATTGATCAGGCCCGCGAGGGCATTCGCGCCGTGCAGGGTACCCTGGGGGCCCCGCAGGATCTCTACCTGCTCCATGTCAAACAGCGACGCGGCAGTACCGAGGCCGCTGAAATCCATATCGTCGATGAGCAGGCCGACGGAAGGGTTCAGGGGTTCGATGAACTGGGAGCGCTCGCCGATGCCCCGGACCTGGTAGAACCGCGCGCGGGAGCTCCCCCCCGACAGATTGACGTTGGGGGCGAGGGGCAGAAGGTTCTCGAGGTGCAGCGCGTTGCGCCGGGACATGAGGTCCTGGCCAATGACGCTGGTGCTGGCGGTCTGCTCCAGCCAGGGCGTATCGCGAAGCTCGGCGGTGACCAGCACTTCTTCAACGAGGAGTTCCTCGACCGGTGACTGGGCCTGCACCGCTGCGGTCGCGAGGGCAATGCTGGCGGGCAGGATGAATCGGGAAAACGGTGGAAGCGAAAAAATAGAGCGCACGCGACGTCCTTGCTTAAGGGGACCTCGGGCATACAGATGGTATGGGGTACAGGTGACGCCAACCTTCCCTACGCCGGTATGGTCCGGATCAGGTTCAAAGGGTTCGCGGTTTCACCGGTGCCGCTCATGCTGCTACAGCAGTCATGGTGCGGGCGGGAATCTGCATCTCAGGCCGTGGCCACCCCCAGTTTGCGGGGGCGAGTATAGTAGCCTTACACTGCCGCATCAACGTGGTCCCGGAAAACACTGTGAGTGATGGAGACAGACCGGTAACTATGGTCACCAGTATAGAGTTGACCTCTGACCCAGCTTCCGAGCCCCGGGCCCGGGACGACCGCGTAGCACCGGTCCAGGTGCAGGTGGTGCAGCAGCTTCATCAGGCGCAGCGGCACTTGCTGGCGACGAAGAACCTGGCAACGCTGGTCAAATACCTGCTCGAAGACTTCCCCCGCGCCTTCGGTTCCGCCCACGCCGAGCTTGAGCTCCACGACCCGGACGGCACGCTGTCCTCGCAGCTCGCCGTGCGCAAGCTGTTCGCCGATGCGCTGGTGTTGCATGAGGACAGCGAAGCCCTTTATCGCCTCTATCCCGACACTCCGGCCACCGCGCTACTGGATTTGCAGGATGAGCGCATGTTCTCGATCCTCGCGACGGACGATCGTGCCGACGGCGCGGTGATGATACCCCTCGTGGATGGCAGCCGCCTGCTGGGCAGTTACCACCTCGGCTTGCAGGGACCCATGACGCAGTACGGGGAGCAGGAGCGGGCCCTGTTCGCGATGCTGGGGCAGCTCTGTGCCGCGACGCTGATGCGAGTGGTGGAACACCGGCGTGCCGATCAGCTCACTCTGCTGGACCCCGTGACGGAGATGGGGAACCTGCGGGCTTTTCGCCGGGACATGCTGCGAGAAATCTACTGGGCGCGCCGGGTGGAGCGCCCCGTCGCGCTGCTTTGCGTAACGGTAGACGAGCTGGA
>CAXBBA010000531.1:0-2136 GCA_963973805.1 uncultured Halieaceae bacterium
CGTCTACATCGATGAGATCGACAAGATCTCGCGCAAATCCGACAACCCGTCCATCACCCGTGATGTTTCCGGTGAAGGCGTGCAGCAGGCGCTGCTGAAATTGATCGAGGGAACGGTTGCCTCCGTTCCTCCCCAGGGGGGGCGCAAGCATCCCCAGCAGGAGTTCCTGCAGGTAGATACCTCCAATATCCTGTTCATCTGTGGCGGCGCGTTCGCCGGCCTCGACAAGGTGATTCGTGACCGCTCCGAAAAAGGCGGTATTGGATTCGGCGCCCAGGTCCACAGCAAGGACGAGGGTCGCAACGTCGGCGAAGTGCTCTTTGATCTCGAACCCGAGGATCTGGTGCAATACGGCCTGATCCCCGAATTTGTCGGACGTCTGCCGGTGATCGCGACGCTCGAAGAGCTCGACATCCCCGCACTGGTGCAGATCCTCACGGAGCCACGCAATTCCCTGACGAAGCAGTACGGCAAGCTGTTCGAGATGGAAGATGTAGAGATCGACTTCCGCGAGGACGGTCTGCGGGCTGTGGCCGAGAAAGCCATGGAGCGCAAGACCGGTGCCCGGGGCCTGCGCTCAATTCTCGAGGCGGTGCTGCTGGACTCCATGTACAGCATTCCGTCCCGCGATGACGTGGCGAAGGTTGTGATCGACGAATCGGTGATCCGCGGCGATTCCGAGCCGCTGCTGGTGTACCAGAACAGTGAACCGGCCCGCGTAGCGGTACCGGAAGAATAAGCCCGTTTCCACCGGCCGCGCTCCCGGCGGGCGCGGCGTTCAGGGGGGTCGGTGAGGGGGCGCGTCCTGCGCTCCCCGTTCTCCACCCGGTCTCCGCCGGCCATTGATTTCTATCGCCGCGCCCCCATATCAAGTCTTTCTTAGCAGCCTACTGCTGCCCTCGCTGATTTCGGGAGAAGATCATGGGTGAACACCCCGCTCTGGAATTACCCCTGCTGCCGCTACGTGATGTGGTGGTTTACCCGCACATGGTGTTGCCGCTATTCGTCGGTCGGGAGCGCTCCATCGAAGCCCTCGAACACGCCATGGCCAACGACAAGCAGGTGTTGCTCGTAGCCCAGCGCAACGCCGCCGACGACGAACCCCTGGCCGACGATCTGTATCAGGTCGGTACCGTTTCCAACATCCTCCAGTTGCTCAAGCTGCCCGATGGCACCATCAAGGTGCTGGTCGAAGGCGGCTTCCGTGCGGCGGTGGATTACGTCAACGACGATGGTGAGTTCGCCGTCGCCGGTATTCGTGAAATCGAGAGCGACGAGCCGGACCCCGACGAAACGGAAGGGCTTGTGCGCACGACCACGGCGAACTTCGAGAAATACGTCACCCTGAGCAAGAAAGTGCCCGCGGAGGTGCTGACCTCGCTCACGGGCATCGACGAACCCGGTCGTCTGGCCGACACCATTGCTGCACACATGGGCGTGGAACTCGACCAGAAGCAGAAGATCCTCGAAATTTCCGGCGTGAAGGCCCGCCTGGAATATCTCATGGGACTCATGGAGGCGGAGATCGACGTGTTCCAGGTCGAGAAACGCATCCGTGGTCGCGTCAAGAAGCAGATGGAGAAGAGCCAGCGGGAGTACTACCTCAACGAACAGATGAAGGCGATCCAGAAAGAGCTCGGGGAGATGGACGAGGCGCCCAACGAAGCGGATGAGCTGGAGCAGCGCATCACCGAGGCCAAGATGCCCGACGAAGCCCGGGACAAGGCGATGGCGGAACTGGCCAAGCTGAAGATGATGTCGCCGATGTCCGCCGAGGCGTCCGTGCTGCGCAGCTACATCGACTGGATGGTGAGCGTGCCCTGGTCGAAGCGCAGTAAGGTCAAGCACGACCTGAAGCGTGCCACGGACATCCTCGACAAGGATCACTATGGCCTGGAAGAGGTGAAGGAACGCATTCTCGAGTACCTCGCCGTGCAGAAGCGCGTGCGCAAGGTCAAGGGACCGGTGTTGTGTCTCGTGGGGCCGCCCGGTGTGGGCAAGACCTCGCTGGGCGAGTCCATCGCCCGCTCGACGAACCGCAAGTTTGTGCGCATGGCCCTGGGCGGCGTGCGGGACGAGGCGGAGATCCGCGGCCACCGCCGCACCTACATCGGCTCGCTGCCGGGCAAGATCGTC
>CAXBBA010000532.1:0-2132 GCA_963973805.1 uncultured Halieaceae bacterium
GAACCCGCATCATCAGCTTGGAAGGCTGAGGTTCTACCGTTGAACTATACCCGCAACCTTCGCGACCCCTGCCCGGCACCCCAAAAAGGGCCTGCAATCGATCGAGAAACGCCGCAAACGAGTCCACGCACACCACCCAAGGGCAGTCGCGCCGACTCGCTCCAACTCACCCGGCAAGCCAAACCGGAGTACAACTAATCAAAGCTTTTCAGTAACTTATGGTGGAGGGGGGTGGATTCGAACCACCGAAGCTCGCGCGTCAGATTTACAGTCTGATCCCTTTGGCCACTCGGGAACCCCTCCGGAAGGCGGCACATTGTCCAGATGGCCCATCAGCTTGTCAACCTGTTTATGGTGCAAAAAGCCCGCCAATCGCACCGGCGGCGCCCTCCCCGCCCCAGGGCCACCCCCAGCCCCTTCCAGACCCGCTTACTTCCTCCTGGAAAACCTCCGGACGGGCCTGGAAATGCCCCCGACGCGGCAAACCGACGTCGTACTGCGACCAAAGGGCACTGCAGTGATTGATTCGTTTGCCCCAGTCACGAAAGATAGACCCAAGCCCGCAGGTAGAGCGGAGCTGGATTATTTTATCAACTAGCCAAGGACCAAATCGTGAATCAAATGCTGAAAGTGGGCGCCGCCCTGCTGCTTATCCTGACCGCCACAGGCTGTGTTTACATCGACGGAGAGAACGTCGACACGGACGACTGGCGCGATTCCCAGCGCGACAACCGTGAAGAGATCAGCAAACTGGAGATCGGCATGAGCCGCAGCGCCGTCCAGGACCGCCTGGGCACCCCTGCGGACTCCGAAGCCTTCAGCCGGAATGGCGAAGAGATTCGCGTCCTGTTCTACCGCACGCAGCGCAAGCATTCTGATGGTGAGACCACGCGGGACGAAACCACTCCGCTGGTATTCCGCAACGATACGCTGACGGGGTGGGGGCAGGACGTTTACGATGCGCTGTGAGCTTTTGAACACATTGCCTTCGGAGTGAGAGGACCACACGGTCCAGCTCGTCGCCGTGCAAAACAAACACAACGAAGAACGTTCGCACGATGCTCCGGAGGAACCATCTCCTCTGGAGCACCCCGCATCTGACGTATCAGGCCCGCCCCGCCGACCCCATATGGTGCCGATTGTGCTCCAGGGTAAGATCCTGGTCCGGCCCCACAGGCACCACCTGAGTCGGATTAATAGTGACGTGACTGCCGTAGTAGTGCTGCTTGATGTGGGCAAAGTTCACGGTCTGCGCGACCCCGGGGTATTGATACAACTCCCGCAGGTAATTGCTGATCGCCGGATAATCGGCGATGCGCTGGCGGTTGGCCTTGAAGTGCCCGTAGTAAACAGCATCGAAGCGAATCAGCGTGGTGAACAGGCGCCAGTCGGCCTCGGTCAATACCGCGCCCGCCAGGTAAGGCTGTCGACTCAGTATCAGCTCCACCCAGTCCAGCGCATCAAATAGCCTGTAATAAGCCGCCTCGTAAGCCTCTTGCGTGGTGGCAAAACCTGAGCGGTAGACACCGTTGTTGATCTCTTCGTAAACCCGCTCATTGATGGCGTCGATTTGCTCCTGCAGTGCCGCAGGGTAGTAGTCATCAGTATTGCCTGTGAGCTCGTTGAAGGCGCTGTTGAACATCCGAATAATGTCCGACGATTCATTACTGACGATGGTCTGGCGCTCTTTGTCCCACAACACCGGCACCGTGACTCGACCCTCATATGCCGCGTCCGCCTTCAAATAGAGCTGGTACAGATAATCGAGGCCGTACTGATCATCCTGCAACTCCCAGCCGTTACCCAACATCAATGGGTCAACTACGGTGACACCGATCCGGGTAGACAACTCTTTGAGTTGCCGAAAAATCAGCGTGCGATGTGCCCAGGGACAAGCCAGAGACACATACAAATGGTAGCGACCTGCCGCCGCCTCAAAGCCATCGCCACCGGTCGGACCTGCTGCGCCATCGGCGGTCACCCAGTTGCGATAGCGACTTTCCTGGCGACGGAATTCACCGCCGCTCGAGCCGGTGTCGTACCACTGATCCACCCACTCACCGTTCCGTAAGAAGCCCATGATCACCCCTCCCCTGGTTCCGCATGCCCCAACAGCTCATCAATCTGCCGCC
>CAXBBA010000533.1:0-2128 GCA_963973805.1 uncultured Halieaceae bacterium
AGGGCGGCTGCGTGCAGCCGACCGAGTAGGGCGCGGTCCTGACCAAAGGGCAGGATGATTTATGGACAACAAGCACCCACGAATTCCGTTCGCCGATTTGATGAAACTAACCCCGACTCGGAATGTAACAGATACGACCTTTGGCCTTCTTCAGCCATCCGAGTTGTCGTGCGCGTAGCTGCCATATCGCGTAGGACGCCCGTAATGCGGGCCAATGAGCCGAAAGGTCTCGATTGGCGACTCGTGATCGATGGTGTTCTCTGGAAGAGGCTATTCCGCACAGGCATCGGGAAGGATTCCTGCAACCGAGAGCAGTAGGAAGCTGCCATGAACCCGCTCATATTGCCACTGACCTACTCTCACCACGTTAATTAAACCCGCTTATCTTAGCCTACCCACTATTTAAGCGAAGCCCGTATTGCTTAAATAAAAGAGGGGCATCATAGTGAGCTATGACCGATTCAGACCCCAACCAACGCCTTGGCCGCTTTGTCGAAACCCCCGTTGCAGGAGAGACGGTCCGCGCCTTCGTACCACCTCCCCTGCCTCCAGTCCCAACAATCGACGTACTGGGGCTTCTCGACCGACTCAGCCTCGCGGAGCGCGCCTTAGGGCGGCTGGATGGCATCACGATGCTTCTGCCGCGCCAGGAACTGTTCCTCTATATGTATGTCCGCAAGGAGGCCGTACTTTCCTCACAGATCGAAGGAACGCAATCGACGCTGACAGACCTGCTGCGTTTCGAGACCGAAGCACAGGCGGGCCAGCCAATCGATGACATCCGCGAGGTCTCGAACTACGTCGATGCCATGATGTACGGGTTGGAGCGCCTCGAAGACTTGCCACTGTCCCTGAGGCTAATCCGCGAGATGCATGCGCGTTTGCTGCAAAGCGGACGTGGCGGCACCAAGGACCCCGGGGAGTTTAGGCGCTCCCAGAACTGGATCGGAGGGACACGTCCCGGTAATGCGCTGTACGTTCCACCCCCCGTCACGGAACTGGACAATTGCCTCGGCGCGTTTGAACGCTTCATGCACGACGACCAGTCCCGCCTTCCTGCTCTCATCAAGGCAGGACTGCTGCACGTCCAGTTTGAAACCATCCACCCTTTTCTCGACGGCAATGGCCGCATCGGCAGGTTGCTGGTAACATTGTACCTCTGCGTCAATGGGGTGCTGCAAAAGCCTCTCCTCTATCTGAGCTTGTTTCTTAAGACGCATCGCGCTGATTACTATCGCCTGCTCCAGGAGGTTCGTGAGCATGGTCAGTGGGAGGCTTGGCTTGACTTCTTCCTCGCTGGCGTGGCGGATACGGCAAACCAGGCATTTGATGCCGCCACGCGGATTGTTGACCTGTTTAAGGAGGATCGCGAGCGCATTTCAGCGCAAAGCGATCGCGCCGGTTCGTCACTGCGTATCCATGAACTGTTCCAGCAGCACCCCTTCCTGACCGCGAACCAACTGGTCGAGTACACCGGTCTGTCGGCTCCGACGGTGAACGCGGCCCTCGCCGACCTCCAACGCTTCGGAATTCTTGAGGAGATTACTGGGAGGAAGCGGGGGCGTGTTTTCAGCTATCGCGCCTATCTGACCATCCTCAGCGAGGGTACCGATCCGCTACCCACCACTGCCTAGAGAAAGGTGCGATGACAATTGCCATTCGACCATGAATGTCAATCGTGGCTGGGTTGCTCCCCTACAAGTTCGGGCAATGGCTCGGCGTGCCCATGACTCTCAAACTCGTTCCAATAGATCATGGCGAACTCTGCCACGGCTGGGCGTGGTCCATCGATGATGAGGACGCACTCGCCGAACAGGTTGCACGTATAGTTCTCGGCCAATATCGCCACGTCGCCAAGATCCTGAGCGGTGCGGGGGTGCCGGGACCTGCTGCCAATGCCGAGCAGGCGACTGCAGCGATCAAACAACTGACGTTGGCGGAGGGTGACGATCCTTGGCACCGTGATGGCTGGCTGTTCCAGGCGATATCGTGGATCGCCGCGCACCAGCAGCCTGCCGCTTCGCTCACCCGGATGCCTCATATTCGCAAGGCCGATGTCGCGTTTCCCTTAAATCTGAGACGAGACGCTTTCGGCGGGAGTGGGCAAAACCTGGTGGTCGACGTGGTA
>CAXBBA010000534.1:0-2122 GCA_963973805.1 uncultured Halieaceae bacterium
CGGACTGGAGGTGACCTACTATCACGAAACCACCTACCTGATGTTTGCGTTCAAGATGGTGAGCGCACCGCTGATCCTGTGGTCCCTGCGCCGGGAATTCGGGGGCTTTCAATCCAGCCTCGACAGGATAGCGTCGTGGAGCTTCGGCATTTTCTTTATCCACGGGTATGTGCTGGGCCTGACCAGCCTGGTTGTGCAGAAGAGCACGGGGGCGGAGGACTTCAGCGCCGCAAATCCCGTCACGTACATCCTGTTCTACTGCACCGTGGTGCTGGCGAGCCTGGGATGCATCTATCTCGTCAAGAAAATCGTGGGCGACGGCAATAGCACGCGGCTTATCGGCTGCTAACCCGTAGAAGGGAACTCGGCGTGCCCCCGGGGGCGCGCCAGGCAATCATTCGTCGGTGTATGCCTCGGGGTACCCGCCGTCCAGCCACGCGGCAAGGATAGCCAGTTCGCGGGGGGGCAGCCTCACGTCCGGATGATCCGCGGGATAGTCCAGATCATCATCGTAATCTTCATCGGATCGCCCATCGGTGCGCTGCCCGGCAGCGACCCAATACAGCATGGACTCCCGGGCAAACATGGAGTTGACGTATTTGCTGGTGGCCGGGCGGAACAGCCCCTCGCGGCGCCAGCGGCGCTTGTCTTCGCGCAGGGCGACGGGGACCAGAGCGTGGCGCTGCGTGGTGTCGTAGGTCAATTTCTCGTAGTCCCCGAAGACGTCGTGACAGGAAACGCAACGCTGATTCATGATGGCCTGCACATCATCGTTCCAGGTGGGCAGGCGCTGACCGACGGCGGGCAGAGGTACCGGCACCGCCGTTGCTGCAAGGGACGACTCGAAAGGACGCCCGGGGGAACCATGGAGGTGACAGCCCGTACAGACACGGCGCTCTCCAGGCCTCAACGACATGGGAATCTGGTCCCGCTTGATGATCAACCCGTCCTCATCCACCCCTGTCATCAACATCGGGGTATCACAGGGCACCTTCGCGACGAAGGAGTCATCCCCCAGAAGCGGCACATCACCCAACAGGCGCAGGTCATTCCCCGTGATGTTGCTGACGCGCCTGGGGCCATTCGGCAGCAGTTCGTAGAAACGAATTCCGGCAAGTTCGTCATGGGAAAGCCCGTGAATCTCGCCGCCGTTATTGGCCATGGCCTTGTACATCTTGCTGAACTGGTACTTGCCATAGTGATGGGCATCGGTGCTCCCCGCATCGGAAGAGGCAATGACACAGCTCCCGTCGCCGGAGTCTTCCACCGGTGTCAGGGGAATGTTCCTGGCCTTCACGATGCGGGCATTGAACTCATGCCATTCCGGGCGATCGACGATGAGCTCGAGATCAGACAGTTCCTTGCTGGGAATGGTCGTCGTCTTGTAGATGCCGGCGTCGCAGCCGATCTGCCCGGCGTTATCGATCTTCCCCGGTGTTTTCGTGCGTGAGTAGGCGACCCGCGTGCACCACCCCTTGCCGACGGTCACTATGAGCTGCCCGTTGCGCGCGCCCTCGGGAAACCCGACCTTGGCGCGGTCGGTGGTGAAGTTGGCCTCGTCGTTCGACTTGCTCCAATTGGCCAGGTTGTAGATGTTGGACGGCAGGAATGACGGCACCGGTCCCTCCAGAAGCTTGGGCTCCGGTGTAAAACACCAGACGTCGCCGAGACCGAGATTATTCCTGCGATAGTAATTGCCGATGCATATGTCATCGTTGCGCCGCTGCCCGATAAAGTGCAGCGCCTTCATGGTCTTGAGCCGACCATCCGCCGCATTGATAGCGTTGCGGTGGCTCCCGAGCAGGGCCGTCATGTCGCCCCCCCGGTAGTCGATGTCCGCCAGCACCCACATGTTCTCGAGCGTGGTGAACCAATTGATGCCGCCGTTGGTTCCCACAAATGGCAGGTTGTGGCTCAGCCACTTGGAGCTGTAGGCAACGCGGCCGCTGTTCAACAGCCAGGGGTGCATGGCGCCACCGACTTCATGGGGCGCGATGTCCACAACGCCCGTACCGTCTGCATTGGCCACGTAGAGCCGCGGCGGTGCTTTCGAGGTCGGCGTCGCACCGGGAATGAAGGGTTCCCGTGTGCCATGGCGGTCCGAGGCAAACATGATACTGCC
>CAXBBA010000535.1:0-2121 GCA_963973805.1 uncultured Halieaceae bacterium
AACAGCTCCAGGGCTTCCGTGGCGATGGCGAAATCCACCGTGCCGTCAGCGGCCATTTCAGAAATCTGCATCGGCGTCCCCTGATTCATATGCAGGGACACCTCGGGATATTTCGCGATAAATGCCCGGATAACGTCGGGCAGCGCGTAGCGCGCCTGGGTGTGGGTGGTGGCGATGGACAGGGCACCGCGTTTTTCGTCGGAGTACTCCTGGGCGACGTGCTTGATGCTCTCTACTTCTCCACGCCCAGCTCGTCCTCCAGCAGGCGTATCTGCTTGCTGATACCCGGCTGAGACGTAAAGAGACTCTGGGCGGTGGCCGACACATTGAGATCATGGTGGGCGACTTCCCAGATATAGCGAAGCTGCTGGAGTTTCATGGCGTAGCCTCCGTAGAGAAGGGGCTCATGTCCCCCGGGGGACATACGGCTGGATAGACAGAATAGCCATTAGCGGCCGTGATTTACAAGCCATCTGGCTATAAGGCTGCTAACGCTCGTTCGCCACCCCGTGGGGGACGTGCCCCGTGGCGATGTGAGGACTCGCCGAAACACAGTGGGATGGCTGATCATCGAAGAACACATCGGCCTGGAAGGCGCGGAGAAAGTCCGTCTTGTCCAGGCCACCGAGAAAGATCGATTCATCGATACGGATATCCCAGGCCCGCAGCGTGCGGATTACCCGTTCGTGTGCGGGCGCCGAGCGAGCAGTCACCAGAGCCGTGCGGATCGGTGCGTCCTCTGGCGGCAGTGCCTGCTGCAGCAGGTGCAGGGCCGAAAGAAAGGACTTGAACGGACCACCGGACAGGGGAGTCTTGGCGGCGGCACGCTCACTCGCCGCGAAGGCTTCGAGGCCCTGCTGCTTGAATACGCGCTCTGCCTCGTCCGAGAACAGCACCGCATCGCCATCAAAAGCAAAGCGCAGCTGATCGCTGCCGCTGTTCGCCCCCTTGTTCGACACCAGGGTCGCCGCTGCCACGCCACAGTCCAGGGCGCTGCGCACGTCCTCGGCCTCGCTGGACAGGAACAGCTGGCAACCGAAGGCATTGATATAGCGCCACGGGCTCTCGCCACCACAGAAAGCGGCGCGGCTGATGGCGAGCTCGTAGTGTTCGATGGAGTTGAATACCCGCAGGCCCGTATCGGCGCTGTTGCGCGAAAGCAGGACGACTTCCACGCCCTGCTCCGCTGGAAGGCGCTCGTTGATGCGCAGCATTTTCTGCACCAGGGGGAAGGCCTCTCCCGGTGCCAGGGGTTCCTCCTCGCGGTCTACCTGATACGCCGAATAGGCGGCGAGCCCCTCTTCCTGGTAGACGCGATGACTGTCCGTCAGGTCAAAAAGCGCCCGCGAAGATATCGCGATTACGAGCTTGTTCTTGAGACTTACACCCATGGCGACAGCATACCTTGTCGCCGCACTTCAGGATACGACCTCAGGAGACCCGCAGGAGGCCCCGCTCTTCGAGGTCCAGAAGTAGCAACTGCTGAATCAGGAACTCGCGCTTCGTATGGGGATGCTCCAGCTGGATGCGCTCGAGGTAGGGTCTGGCAGCATCGCCGTTCGCATGGTGAATCAACGCTCGGAAGGCCCGCGCCAGGAACTGCGTCGGTTCATCTGACAGCGCCTTGATGTGCCGCAGGGAGGCCGCCAGATCCCGTTCCTGATCCGTGAGCTCCGTGCCAAAGGGATAGTCCGGCAGAAGATCCCGCGCACCGGCCAGGGCCTGGGCAATGCGCTGGGGAGTATTGTTCTGCTGCTCCGGGGGAATGCGGTAATCCGGCGCGAGCTTGCCCACGGACTTCGCCCAGGACAGAAGCTCATCCTGGAAGCGGCTGTCGGCGATGGCCAGCAGGCGCTTGATCACGTCGCTATCGCTCTGGCCCCGCAGGTCGGCTACGCCGTACTCCGAGACAACGATATCTCGCAGATGGCGGGGAATCGTCGTGTGACCGTAATGGGGAACGATGTTCGATGCCACGTCCTTCCCGCTCCCCCGGGTGGCTCGAATACACAGAACGGAACGGGCACCGGGAAGATCGTGGGCCATGGCCACAAAGTTGTACTGCCCTCCCACCCCGCTGATCACGGTCCCGTCTTCCAGGGCGTCGGAGGTAACGGCACC
>CAXBBA010000536.1:0-2114 GCA_963973805.1 uncultured Halieaceae bacterium
GGTAAAGGTCACGTCCTTCTGGGCGACGGAGATCGGCAGTCCGGCAGCGATGCGCAGCTGCTCCTGCACGATATCGACGCCGGTGATCAGTTCCGTGACCGGATGCTCCACCTGCACCCGCGTGTTCATCTCGATAAAGAAGAAACCGCCTTCCTCGTAGAGGAACTCGAAGGTACCCGCACCGCGGTAGCCGATTTTTTCGCAGGCGCGCACGCAGGCCTCAGCGACTTCCCGTCGCGCGGCCTCGTCGATGAGGGGAGCGGGGGCCTCTTCGATGACCTTCTGGTGGCGGCGCTGCAGCGAGCAGTCCCGGTCACCGAGGTGGATAGCGTGGCCCTTGCCGTCCGCCAGCACCTGCACTTCGACGTGCCGGGGACGTTGCAGAAACTTCTCCATGTAGACCACGTCGGAGCCGAAGGCGACCGCCGCCTCGCCCTTGGTGATCTGCACGGAGTTCACCAGCGCCGCTTCGTTGTGCACGACGCGCATGCCGCGACCGCCACCGCCGGCGGCCGCCTTGATAATCACGGGGTAACCGACCTGCCGGGCGATCTCGATGATGGCGTCGGGGTCGTCGGGCAGCGGGCCGTCAGAACCCGGGACCGTGGGCACGCCGGCTTTTTTCATGGCTTCCTTGGCCGATACCTTGTCGCCCATCAGGCGGATGGTCTCAGAGCGGGGGCCGATAAAGGTGAAGCCCGATTCTTCTACCTGCTCGGCGAAGTCCGCGTTCTCGGCCAGGAAGCCGTAGCCCGGGTGGATGGCGTCGGCGTCGCTGACCTCGGCCGCGGAAATGATCGCCGGCACGTGGAGGTAGCTCTCACTGGCACCGGCGGGGCCGATGCAGATGGCTTCGTCGGCGAGGCGCACGTGCATCAGGTCCGCATCGGCCTTGGAGTGCACGGCCACGGTCTTGATGTCCAGGGCCTTGCAGGCGCGAAGGATGCGCAGGGCAATCTCGCCGCGATTGGCGATAAGCACTTTCTCAAGCATGACGTGACTTCCCGTATTCAGACGATGGTGAACAGGGGCTGGTCAAACTCGACGGGCTCCCCGTTCTCGACGAGGATCGCCTCGATGGTGCCCGAAACGTCTGCCTCGATCTGGTTCATCATCTTCATCGCTTCGACGATGCACAGCGTGTCGCCCGCCTTGACCGTAGCGCCCGCTTCCACGAAGGATGGTGATGAGGGCGAGGGCGAGCGATAGAAGGTGCCCACCATGGGCGACTTCACCACGTGGCCGCTGGTCTGGGCGGCGGGGGCTTCCGGTTCCGCTGCCGCCGCGGGGGCCGCAGGCGCGGGAGCCGGTGCCACCGCGGCGGGGGCCGGCGGCGCATAGGCCATGGGTGGGGGCGTGGGGGCGGCGGTCACCGCACGGCTGATGCGTACGGACTCTTCGCCTTCCTTGATTTCTATTTCACCGATGCCGGACTCTTCCAGCAGTTCAATCAGTTTTTTTACCTTGCGGATATCCATGGGCAACTCTCATTGATATTTAAATTAATTGTCCAGCTGGCCCAGAGCAAAGCTCAGGGCGGATTCATAACCCAGGGGACCCAGGCCACAGATGACGGCTTTGGCCAGGTCCGAAAAATACGAGTGGTGCCGAAAGGGCTCCCTCGCGTGAACATTCGACAGGTGCACCTCCACGAAGGGCAGCTCCGTGGCCGCCATCGCATCCCGCAGTGCCACACTGGTGTGGGTGAAGGCGGCGGGATTGATAATCACGAAGCCCGTTCCGTCGTCCCGCGCCGCGTGGAGTGCGTCAATCAGCGCGGACTCCGCATTGCTTTGCAGGCAGGTGATTTCCGCACCGGCCTGGTCTGCCAGGGTCGTCAGCCGTGCATCGATCTCCGCCAGCGTGGTGCTGCCGTAGACGCCGGGCTCACGGGTGCCCAGAAGATTCAGGTTCGGTCCATGGAGGACCAGAATGCGGGCCATTTGAACGGCTCTCGGTGGCGCGATGGCGATAGTGTTCCCGAAAACGGGCAAAAAGTCTACTTCACCGGTAATTCGTCGAAGTTAGCGGTGTTTTTATAGAACTTCGCCGCCGAGTTTTCGCAATACAGGGGCCGTGGAGGGCGTTGGTTCCAGTTTGGGTAGCGCGGCGAG
>CAXBBA010000537.1:0-2105 GCA_963973805.1 uncultured Halieaceae bacterium
CGCGGCGATGAAGGCTGCGCGCATCGCGACTTCGGTCTTGCCGAAGCCCACATCGCCGCAGACCAGGCGGTCCATGATTCCGCCGCCGGCCATGTCCTGCTCCACCGCTTCGATGGCGGCGGCCTGATCCGGCGTCTCCTCGAAGGGAAAGCCGGAAGCAAAACGCTCGTAGTCCTCGGGCAGGTCGTAGCGAATGCCTTCCCGGGCTTCGCGGCGGGCATAGACCTCAAGCAGTTGCGCCGCAACGTCATTGGCTTTCTCCCGGGCCTTGCGCTGGGCCTTGTCCCACTGCTCGGAACCCAGGCGATGGAGCGGCGCGTGTTCCGGATCGCTGCCCGCGTAGCGGCTGATCAGCTGGAGGGACGAGACGGGCACATACAGTTTGGACCCCTCCGCATACTCCAGCGTCAGGAATTCGGCGGCGTTGCCATCCACATCCAGGTGCGTCAATCCCAGGTAGCGGCCAATGCCGTGTTCGGCGTGGACCACCGGGGAGCCGGGACGCAGTTCGTTCAGGTCCCGGAAAATTGCCTCCGGGTCCACCGCGTTGCGGTGGCGGCGTCGGCGCCGCTGGGCGACGCGTTCGCCGAAGAGCTGGGCCTCGGTGATGAGCATGGGCGCTTCGGGGCCCAGGTTGATGCCCCGGTCCAGGGGCGCCACGCCCAGCGCGAAGGCATGGTCCGATGCGCAGAACTCCGTCCAGTTCGCGACGCGGGGGGGCGGAGACTCCAGGGATTCGAGGAGGATCTCGCTGCGCCCCTCGGTTTCAGCGCACAGGAGCACCGGGCCGTTGTGGCCCTCCAGCAGGCGATCCAGGCGCGCGCGCAGTCCGCGTTCGCTGTCCCCGTCGAGCAGTTGGGGCGGGGGCAGCGCCGGGGAGGGCAGGTGCACGGGCGCGTCGCTGCGCGTGCGCAGCTCCAGCACGGCGCGCTGCCCCAGGGCGCTGTAGAGCTCTTCTACTGCGGTGAACAGCTCCCGGGGCTCCAGCAGGGGCCGGCGTGGATCGACGCCGTAGTCCTCGTAGCGCCGTGACGCCTCTTCCCAGAAACGCTGGGCTGCATCGTGGTGGTCGCCCACGGCAATGAGCGGCGTATGGGCCGGCAGGTAGTCCAGCAGCAGTTCGCAGCCCGAAAAGAAAAGCGGCAGATAGTATTCCGCTCCACCGGGTGCGCGCCCCTCCGAGAGCTCCGTGAATACGGGGCACTGGTCGTGATCGACGTCGAAGCGTGCGTACCAGCGTTGCTGGAAATCCCGGATTGCACCGGGGTCCAGCGGGAACTCCCGCGCGGGCAACAGGTCGATGCGGTCCAGGGTGTTCACCGTGCGCTGGGTTTCGGGGTCGAAGCAGCGCAGGGAATCGATTTCGTCATCGAGCATGTCGATGCGCAGGGGCAGCTGGCTGCCCATGGGGAACACATCCATCAGGGAACCGCGGATCGCGAATTCCCCGTGCTCGTAGACGGTATCCACAGAGCGATAGCCACTGCGACTGAGAGCTTGGCGCAGGGCGTTGCCATCCAGCACCTGGCCCACTTCGAGGATCAAGCTGTTCGCTTCAATATAATGGCGTGGCGGCAGGCGCTGCATAAGCGCCGCCATGGGCAATACCAGCACGCCGCGCTCGCAGCGTGGCAGCCGGTGCAGCGTGCGCAGGCGCTCCGAGACGATGTCCTGATGGGGAGAGAAATTGTCGTAGGGCAGCGTCTCCCAGTCCGGAAGCTGCAGCAGTTCGCAGTCCGGGGGCAGGAAGAAGGGCAATTCCCTCAGCAGCACCTGGGCCCGCGCGGTGTCTTCGGCAAGAACCACGGTGAAGGGAACCTGCGCCGCCAGTTCGGCGATAGCCAACGCCGGGCTGGCGCCGGGGAAGGGGCCGGCGGCCGTGCGGCTGCCACTTTTGTCGGGCCATGGAGATGAGGCCAGCAGGCCGGGAAAAAACGTCATGCGCCAGAGAGTCGTACCAATCGGGGCGCCCATTGTAGGGGCTGGGACCCGGGTGTACCAATCTGTGACCACAGCGGCAAAAGTCGTGTTGCGGGGGGGTAGCGCGACGAGGATAATGCGCGCCCAACGCAAGATGTGCCACGTTGAGAGGAACGACCCCCGTG
>CAXBBA010000538.1:0-2102 GCA_963973805.1 uncultured Halieaceae bacterium
TCGAGAACCGCTACGTGGGCATGAAGTCCCGGGGCTGCTACGAAACCCCCGGCGGCACGATCATGCTCAAGGCGCACCGCGCCATGGAATCCCTGACCCTGGACCGCGAAGTGGCCCACCTCAAGGACGAGCTCATGCCGCGCTACGCGACGCTGATCTACAACGGTTACTGGTGGTCGCCGGAGCGTCTGATGCTGCAGGCGGCAATCGACCAGTCCCAGGCCGTGGTGAACGGCAGTGTGCGCCTGAAACTGTACAAGGGCAGCGTGGCGGTGATGGGCCGTCGTTCCGAGGACAGTCTGTTCGACGAGAGCATCGCGACCTTCGAGGACGACTCCGGTGCCTACGACCAGGCCGATGCCGAGGGCTTCATCAAGCTGAATGCCCTGCGCCTGCGCATCGCCGCTGGCCGGGGACGCAGTCCGCGCTAGGGGGCGATATGCACCACCGGGGCGGCGCTGGCCGCTCCGACGCCCGGGTACTGGCGTGGCAGCGTTTTGCGCTGCCTTCTGCTACCGTTTGTCTCAGACCATAACAATACAAGAGACAACACCATGGATGAGCTTCTCGACGTCGCTATCATCGGTGCCGGCCTGTCCGGCATCGGCGCTGCCTGCCACCTCACACGGGAGTGTCCGGATCGCCGCTTTACGATCCTCGAGGCCCGGGAGGCCAGCGGTGGTACCTGGGACCTGTTCCGCTACCCGGGAATCCGCTCTGACAGCGACATGCACACGCTGGGGTACAGCTTCAAACCCTGGCAGGAGGCCAAGGCCATCGCGGACGGCCCTTCCATCCTGCGCTATATCCGCACAACGGCGGCGGAGTACGGCCTGGAAGACCGCATCCAGTACCAGCAGCGGGTGACGGCGGCGAACTGGCTGTCGGGAGAGCAGTGCTGGGAACTGACCATTGAAGACGGCGCGGCGGGGACCACGCGTACGCTGCGGGCGCGCTTTATCCACATGTGCGCGGGCTACTACCGCTACGACGCGGGCTATCAGCCGGACTTTCCTGGTCGCGAGGACTTCACCGGCACCTTTATCCACCCCCAGTTGTGGCCCGAGGGCCTGGACTATCGCGGCAAGCGGGTGGTGGTCATCGGGTCCGGCGCCACCGCCGTAACCCTGGTGCCGTCCATGGCCGATGACGCCGCGGAGGTGGTGATGCTGCAGCGGTCCCCGACCTGGTTCATCACCCGGCCCTCGCGGGACTGGCTGGCCAATTTTTGTCGTGCCGTGCTGCCCGAGTCCTGGGCCTATGGGCTGACGCGCTGGAAAAACACGCGCATGCAGGACTGGCTCTATCGACGCACGCGCACCCGTCCCGACAAGATGCGCGAGATGCTGCTGAAGCGGACCCGCAAGGAGCTCGGTAACGGTGGTGATCTTGCGGACTTCACCCCCAGCTACAACCCCTGGGACCAGCGCCTGTGCCTGGTGCCCGACAGTGATTTTTTCCGCGCCCTGCGCGACAGAAAGGCGCGCGTGGTGACCGCGGGGATCGAGACGCTCACGGCGACGGGCATACGCCTCACCTCGGGCGAAGAGCTGGAGGCCGATATCATTGTGTCCGCCACGGGCCTGGAACTGCAGATAATGGGGGGGACGCAGTTTTCCGTCGACGGCGAAGCCTTTGATTTTGCGGCCAGCTGGTCCTACCGGGGTGTCATGTGCACCGGTCTGCCGAACCTGGTCTCGGTGTTTGGCTACATCAACGCCTCGTGGACCCTGAGGGCCGACATCGTTTCGCGGTGGTTCTGCCGGCTCCTCAATCACATGGGCGAGCGGGGTGAAGCGGTGGTTACGCCGGCGCTCGAGGAGGGCCTTCCCGCCATGGAGCCGCGCCCCTGGATCGACAATTTTTCTGCAGGCTACATGCAGCGCAGCCTGGACCGGTTCCCGCGCCAGGGAGATCGGGAACCCTGGATCAACTCCCAGGATTACCTGCGCGAGCGCCGGGAGTTTGCGGCGATGGACATGGATGAGCCCGCGCTGCGCTACGAGGCCAGGGGTGCCACTCCGGGAGTGGAGCGGGCGGCCTGATTCCAGCGTATGGGCGCGAATCGTTGAACGGCGGTTGATCGGAAAATACGAACAGCG
>CAXBBA010000539.1:0-2100 GCA_963973805.1 uncultured Halieaceae bacterium
GGGGGACTATTACAGTCGCCTGCAGTCGCTCCGGGGCGATCTGTCGCGGGCTCAGTTGCAGCTCAAGGAGTTGTTGAACCGTCGGGATGAATTGCGCCGGCAGCTGCAGGGCGAAGAGCCGGTGTTTATCGGCGGAAGCGGTAGCGTGACTGGTTCCACGCCTCTGGATGCGCGCATTCAGGCGCTTGCGGGGCAGCGGGATCAGCTGTTGGCCCGGTACACGGAGAAGCACCCCGAGGTGCGGCAGATCAACCGCCTCGTGGAGGAGTTGATGGAAGAGCGCGAAGCCCGCTTGGCGGCAATGCCTCCCTCGGAGTTCGGCGGGAGTGCGGCGTTCGGTGGCAGTCCCGTATACCAGGGCATGCGTACGATGCTGGCCGAGACCGAAGCGCAGATCGCTGAGTTGAAGGTCCGGGTAGAGGAATACCAGGGGCGGGTCGAGGTGCTTACGGAAAAGGTCAATGCGATTCCCGAAGTCGAGGCGCAGCTCAAGCAGCTCAATCGTGACTACAGCGTTCTGTCGCGGCAGCACCAGCAAATGCTCGAGCGTCGGGAATCGGCCCGCCTCGGGGGAGACGTGGAAAGTAGTGCCGGCGACGTGAGTTTCCGGGTTATCGACCCGCCCTTCGTGCCCTTGAAGCCAAGTGAGCCCGACAAGCTGGTGCTGAACATTGGCGTTCTGATCGTGGCGCTGGGAGGGGGTGTTGCGGTGGCATTGCTGATGTCCCTGTTAAACCCGCTGGTGAGCGATGCCCGGGTGCTGGCTTACAGCACGGGCATGCCCCTGCTGGGCAGCGTTACCTTTGCCAAGTCGCAGGAGCAACTTCGCCGGGAGCGCTGGCAACTTGTGGGCTTCGCCGCCTGTTCCGCATGCCTGCTGATGGCTTTCGGTGGCCTGCTGGTTGCCCCGGAAGTTGTCGGAAAGCTGTTGTAGTCGATGGCGAAGGCTATCGACAGATACTCCTGAAATCGCGGAGACACCATGAGCATTATTGAAAAAGCGCTGGGTTCCCTGGGCGATAAACAGGCCAAAGATCAGAGTCGCCGGGATACTTCTGCTTCGGTAGAAAAGTCTCCGGAGCAACCGGTTCGGCCGCAGGATGAGCTGCTGGACATCCCCCCCGAGGGGTTTGACGAGACTTCCCTTGAGGGCGCCGCCCCCACCATCGGAGGCCAGCCAGCAAGGGACGTCGATGCCGAGAGCGAAGACTCACTGGACAAGTCCGTGGTCGTGGTCCCCCTCGAGGAGCTGGATGAGAGGGGGTTTCTGACCCCGCTCAAACCCCGCAGCACGATTGGCGAGGAGTTTCGCGGCATCAAACGTCCGCTGCTGAGGAATTGCAATGCGCGTTCCGGTGCCACGCTGCACAATGCCAACCTGATCATGGTGACCAGTGCACTCCAGGGCGACGGCAAGACATTCTGTTCGATCAATCTGGCCCTCTCCATCGCGATGGAGCAGGACAAAACGGTTCTCTACGTCGATGCGGACGTCCTCAAGGGCACCGCGGGGCGCACCCTTGGGGTACCTGAAGACACGCCCGGTCTCATCGACTTGCTCGAAGGCAAGGGAGTGAAGCCGCAGGATGTGATTCTGCAGACAAGTATGCCGAAGCTGCGGGTACTCCCCGCTGGTCAGCGAAGCGAGCACGCCACGGAATTGCTTGCCAGTGATTCCATGCACAACCTGATGTTGGAGCTGTCCGAGCGCTACCACGATCGCGTCATCGTATTCGATTCTCCGCCTCTTCTGCTCACCACGGAAGCGAGTGTCCTGGCCAGTTTCATGGGTCAGATTGTGTTTGTGGCATCGTCGGAGAAGACACCCCAGAGTGCGGTGAAACAGGCGCTGGAGCATCTTGGCGAAGACAAGATGGTGGGGGTTGTGATGAATCGGGCTTCCCGCTCATCCAGTCTCTTTGGCTATGGCTACGGTTATGGCTATGGCTACGGTTATGGCTACGGTCCCGATGAAGAGCCGCCGTTGGACCGGGAAGGAGGCCAGGCGAAATGAAGCTGAAGTCGGGACTGCGTTGCCGCCTGTTGTTGCCAGCACTGGCCCCTCTGATTGGTTCCTGCCCCACATTCGCTGCCGAGTGG
>CAXBBA010000540.1:0-2094 GCA_963973805.1 uncultured Halieaceae bacterium
GCCGTCCTTCATCAGTACGTAGGAATCCGTCAGCTGCCCCTTGCCGGCGCGCAGGGCTTTGACTTCCCAGCCCGCCAGCGCAACGCCGGCCTCAAAGGTCTCGAGAAGCTGGTAGTCGAAGCGGGCGCGCTTGTTCTGGACGATGGTGTTGTCGGGCGCTTTGGCCTTCTTTTTGCTCATGGCGTCTATTGTACCTGTAGCTGGCGATGGAACTCCCGGGCTTTTCTCAGATTCGTTCCTGGGGCAAGCTGACCATTCCCCAACGGATGAGTTCCCATGCAACCCACGCCTCCCGCCGAGCAATGGCAATCGCGCACGACCTTTGTGCTGGCACTGGCGCTGGCGGTGCTTGGTCTGGGCAACGTCTGGCGCTTCGCCACCCTCATGGGGGACAACGGCGGTGGTCCCTTCTTTCTGAGCTACCTGCTGTGCCTGGTTCTCATCGGCGTGCCCCTGCTCATTGCCGAGGTGCTCCTGGGCAGCCATGGTCGGGGGTCGCCCTTCCTCACCATGAACTGGGCCACCGCGACCGCAAAGCGCAGTCCCCTCTGGGGTCTCGTGGCCCTGTTCGCCTGCCTGGGGGGCTTTCTGTTGCTGGTGCTGGCAATGGTGATCGGCGGTTGGCTCCTAGCCTACGCCTACCATCTGCAGCTGGGGGAGTTCGCCGCGATCTCCCTGGAAGACTCGGCCCGGTTTCTCGAGGCGCAGCTGGCCGCGCCGGGGGAGCTCCAGGCCTGGCAGGTTGGGGCCGGACTGATTCCAGCGCTCATCGTTGCCGCGGGTGTGCGCCGCGGCATCGGTATGCTGGCCTGGCTGGCGGTGCCCCTAATCCTGGTGCTGTTTGCCGTATTGATTGACTATGCGCTGGATTACGGTGATCTCGCGGCGGCGGGGGAGCGACTGTTCGCCTGGCAGACGCTGGACTTCCACAGCGGCTCATTCATGGCGGCGTTGGTGCACGCCACCTTTACGCTGTCCATCGGCGTGGCAGCCGCCATGACCTACGGAGCCTATGCACCACCGAGGCTGCCCATCGCCCGTTCCGTGCTGGCCGTGACCATATTTGATGTGAGCATGGCGGTTGCCGCCGCAGTGGTGCTGTTTCCCCTGTTCCCCGTGAGCAACGTGTTGCCCAGCGAAGGCTTCGCCCTGTTGTTCATCGCCGCACCCTTCAGCTACGGCAATCTGCCCTTTGGCGATTTCTACGGAGCCCTGTTCTTCCTGACCCTGTTTGTGGCGCTCCTGGGCTCCGCGGTTGCCCTGATGGAGCCCATCGTGGCCGTGCTGATACAGCAGTTTCGCCTGCGCCGCATCTGGGCCACGGCGTGGGTGGCGGGATCGGCTATCGTAGTTTCGCTGTTCGCGACCCACGGCATTGCCGACTCCGATGACGGTGGATTGTTACGTCGCCTCGACGATGCGAGCACCGGCTGGTTCATTCCCCTGACAGTGCTGCTCCTGGCGATTTTCGTTGGCTGGCGCATGCCCCGGTCATTGTTGCGACGCGAACTGGAGCGGGAACCCGACATCCTTTTCGAGCTGTGGTACTTTCTGCTGCGTTTTGTCGCCGCCCCCGTAGCCGCCTTCGCCTGGATCTGGCTGCGGGTGCAGCCCCAGTTTTGAAGCGAGAACCATGACTGCCATTCACCGCAGCGCACTGCTGCCCTTCAGCAACGAACAACTCTTTCATCTGGTCAACGATGTGGAGTCCTACCCCCAGTTCATGGACGGTTGCGTCGGCGCGCGCGTGATTCACACCGACGCGAACCACATGGAGGGACGCCTAGACCTGTCTCGGGGTGGTATGTCCCAGAGCTTCACCACCGTAAACGAGCTCATGCCTTTTGAGCGTATTCACCTGAACCTCAAGGACGGACCCTTCGAGACCTTCAGCGGTGCCTGGCAGTTCAAGGCGCTGGCCGCCGAGTCCTGCAAGGTGTCCCTGGACCTGGAGTTTTCCCTGCGCAGTGGCCTGCTCAGCGCAGCGGCAGCGGGGTTGCTGGAGCGCGTGACGGGGAATCTTGTCGATGCGGTGGTGCGCCGGGCCCAGGAGATCTACACCCGATGAGTGAAACGCAGATCAACGTTGAAGTC
>CAXBBA010000541.1:0-2087 GCA_963973805.1 uncultured Halieaceae bacterium
TCGGACGCGGTGCTGGTTATCGCCGCTACGCCGGACCCCCAGGTCAACGAAGCGGTCTATCGCGAGGCGCAGGAGCGCCGTATTCCCGTGAACGTGGTGGACTCCCCCAGCCTGTGCAGCTTTCAGTTTCCCGCCATCGTGGATCGGTCCCCGCTGACCGTGGCGATCAGCAGCGGTGGTAGCAGTCCCGTGCTGGCGCGCTCCGTGCGCAGTCGTATTGAAGCCATGCTGCCCGCCGCCACGGCGGACATCGCACGCTTCGCCCGACTCCATCGGCCCCGGATTCAGGCGGCGCGGGGTGATGAACGGGGGCGGCGGCGCCTCTGGGAACAGATCGTGGACGGCCCCATCGCCCAGCTCATCCTGCGCAATCGCTGGCAGGCCGCGGAAGAGGCGCTGGCAAGACTGCTCGCAGCACCCGCCGACGACAAGCCGGGGGAGGTGTTCCTCATCGGTGCGGGCCCGGGAGATCCCGAGCTCATGACGTTCAAGGCCCTGCGCCTGCTGCAGCGTGCCGATGTCGTTCTCCACGATCGCCTGGTCAATCCCGCCATCGTGGCCATGGCGCGTCGCGATGCCGAGAAGCGCTACGTGGGCAAGCGACGTTCGGAGCACAGCGTCCCCCAGGAGACGATCAACGAGACCCTGGTGGCCCTGGCAAAGGAGGGCAAGCAGGTGGCGCGCCTGAAGGGCGGCGATCCCTTCGTTTTCGGTCGCGGCGGGGAGGAGATCGCGGAACTCGCGCGGGAACAGATTCCCTTTCAGGTGGTGCCAGGTATCACGGCCGGGAACGCGGCGGCGTGTTACGCGGGCATTCCCCTCACGCACCGGGACCATGCCCAATCCGTGCGTTTTGTTACGGGGCATACCAAAGACGGGCGCCTGAGCCATCCCTGGAAGGAATTCTGCAACGAGCAGGAGACGCTGGTCTTTTACATGGGCCTCGTCGGCCTGCCGCAGATCTGCGAAGAGCTGCAGCGGGCGGGCAGGGCACCCGACACCCCCATAGCGCTGGTGGAGCGGGCGACGCTGCCAGAGCAGCGCCTGCTTACGGGAACGCTCGCGACCATGCCCGGGTTGGTGGAGGCAAGCCAGCCCGTGCCCCCCACGCTCATCATCATCGGCAGCGTCGTGTCCCTGGCCGAAGATCTGCGCTGGTACGGGAGCGGTTGAGTGGATCTCTCTGCGCTGGGGCGTCGTCTGCGGCGCTGGAGTCCGCTGCTGCTGTTCGTTGCGCTGTCTCTGGCGCTGAAGTTCGCGCTCCCGGCACATCTGCCTGTCGGGCCGGCGTTGGCTCTGGGTGACGCGGACGCCTGGGTGCTATCGCCCTCCATGGCGGGTAGCCGCTCCGATGACACGCTGTACTGGCGCGGTTCCGGTCCCGGAGTCTCCACGGCATCGCGCGTGGTGCCTGCCGGTCGCGAAGGCAGCTTCCTCGCGCTCCACGCCTGCCTGCGCCAGGCGCCTTCCGTCGGTGCGGGAGCCGTTTTGCTGGCATCGGAAAATGGGGGAGCACTGGATTTCAATCGCCATTACTTTGCCAGTCGCCTCAGTGGGGTGGTGCCAGGGGAATGTGCGACCGATCTCTTCCCCCGGCGCGACGGCGATGGCGACGCGATTGTGCAGGTGGTCCTGCTGGAGCCCGATGAGCTGCTGGCAATCTCGGAAATGGCGGTAACGCCGATGGAGGAGAATCCCCGCTGGCGCCTGCTGCGCATCGCGATGCTGCCCCTGGGGATCGGGTTGGTGCTGGGGATGTTCTTGCCTTACCTGGAGCGGAAGCCGCGTCTTCCGGGAGTGGCGGGGGCGATTCTCTTCGGTTGCTGTGTCAGCGTCAGCCTGAAAGCGGATATCTACGCTCTGCTGAGCGGCGGTCGCCAAATCGTGGTGGAGCAGGACCTGGCGGGCATGCTGTTGAATCCCTTTCCCCTGGGCGGCTTCTCGCTGTTTACGCTGCTCCACGCCGTGTTCTTTGCCTGTGCCAGCGGGTTCCTCGAAACCCAGCGCCGGGGCGCCTGGCTCGATCTGCTTTTTCTGGGCGTGGTCTCGGAAACCTTGCAGATATGGGTTCCCGGGCGCGGGCCCGG
>CAXBBA010000542.1:0-2086 GCA_963973805.1 uncultured Halieaceae bacterium
TATCGACGCATCAACAATCCCGTCCAGCTCTGGCAGACGTCAGCGACGCGCATGACCGATAACTTTCTCGACATAGCCCATTTCCCCTGGGTTCACACGGGAACCTTTGGCAACGCGCAGCGGACCAACGTGCCGGATTTTGAAATAAAGACACTCCCGGGCAACTACACTGGCTACGACTACGACGTGATTGCGGAAAACCCCGGCGGCGCCAACCTCACGTCGGGCCAGGAGTCGCAGGTGGTATCCCGACATATGAGCACGGGCTTTCATCTGCCCTTCTCTGTGCGCAGCACCATCCTCTACGAGAACGGCATCCAACACGTTCTTCTGCTCCTTCCCACGCCCATCGACGACAGCAATTCGTACTTCACCTTTGTCGTCTGGCGCAATGATGATTTCAGCATCTCCGGGGAAGACGTGGTCACCTTCGATCGCTCCATCGGCAACGAAGACAAGGTGATGCTGGAGAAGCTCTCGGGACTACTGCCCCTGGAGTCGAAAGCCCTGGCAAACACACGTTCCGACAAAGCATCAGCTCGCTGGCGTCAGGACTTCCGCAAGCTCCTCGACGCATCCTGAGCTTCAGGTCTGGCCTGCCCCCGATTCCCTGGGGGCAGCGGTAACGGCCACGGCGATCAGGATTACGAGTAGCAACACCGCATAAACCTGGAGCACCATGGCGATGCTGCCGTAACTATCGGCGACGATACCGGCGACGATCGGACCCAGCATGGCCACGGTGGTCAGCAGATTCAGCGCCCCCATGAGCCGCGCGTTGTGCATCGGCCCAAAGTAGTTCACCAGCATTACCGTCGTCGCAAACAGGCTCATACCAAAGCCGTAGCCCTCGCCTATAGCGAATACCAGCACCGCCAGGGGCGTGTCGCCAATCGCCAGGGCCAGCATGCCCGCGGCTTCGGCAAGGAGCGCGGACACCAGCAACCACTTCGGCTCAATGCGGCTGGCGACAAAGCCACCGAACAGGCGAGAGGCCGCGTTGACCGCCGCTGCCAGACTGAGGCTGCCGGCGGCCATGGTCGTGCTTATGCCTGCTTTGGTCAGATGGGCCACGGCCCAGGTGCTGCAGGTGACAACACAGAACGTGGACATGGTCAGTCCGAGGGTGATAAGCGCGAACTGACGCGTCTTGAGAGCCTCCCAGTACGGCCAGCTGCGTTTTGTAACAAACACCTTACTGCTGCTCTCGGACCCGGGAGCGGCGTCATCGCCATCGTCGGGTTCCGCCAGGGCCCCGGCAGGGCCGGGCCTGACTATCAGGGCTGACAGTAATCCCAGGCCCATGAGAATCACGGCCATGAGCCACCAGTGCATACGCCATGAGTCCGTGGACTCGACGATCCAGGTCACCACCAGAGGCCCCGCTACACCGCCCAGGCCACCGAACATCATCAGGCCACCAATGGCGAAGGACCGACGTTCAGCGATCCACTCGCTCAACACCTGCACGCTCGGGATAAAAGCCATGAGCGGAAAACCCAGACCCGCGAGGAAGGCACCGAGGAAATAGCGGGGCAGATCGCTCGAGGTGGCCAACAGGATGAAGCCGAGAGCCATGACCACACCACCGCACAGGTAGTTGGCTTTGGCACCGAACCGCTGGATGATGATCGCGGGCACGATACTCCCAATACCGGACATGAGCGCCAGAATGGTGAAGCCACTGCCCGCGCTGGTCCAGTTCCAGCCCATCTCTTCAATCATGTAGGGCAGCGCCACCCCAAGGGAGCCATAGGTCGACGCCACGGCCATGAAAAAGTTGGCGCTCAGGATCGAAAAGATCAGCCAGCGGGTGACACCCTCGGTCGTTGAACCGGAACGATGCCCGGCGACGATTCCCGAAGACCCAGGCTCTTCTGCAGCAGGCATCAGTCCCCGGCCCCCGCTTCGATCTGGCGCATGAATTCGGCGCTGTCCCAGTAGTCCACTCGGTGGGCCAACTCCCCTCCCTTGATGCGGAAGGAGAAGATGCCGCGGATAGAGAACGGACGCCCCTCGGGATACTCGCCACCGCTGCCGAGATAGCGCCCGGAAAACGAATAGGGAACGGCGACGCGGGAACCAT
>CAXBBA010000543.1:0-2085 GCA_963973805.1 uncultured Halieaceae bacterium
CCCGCCCGGGGAGGAAGAACCACCGGCCTGATTGGCCGCCGCGACGAAAGACCGCCGCGGGCTAACGCGTCTGATGCTGCATGATGTAGTCCCCCAGCAGGCGGAACTCGGCGATGCGGGGTGTCTTGCGCCGCCACATGAGGCCGATCTCCCGGGTGACATCCGCTTCGCAGAACGGCGTGACCGTCACATCCGAGGCGCTGACAGAGGCGTTGTCTATCGCCATGCCGGGCAGCAGGGTGATGCCAATGCCACTGGCCACCATCTGGATCACCGTGGTCAGGCTCGTGGCCTGATACGGTACGGTATATTCGACGCCCCGGAGCTTGCAGGCTTCCAGCGCGTGATCCCGCAGGCAGTGCCCGTCCTCCAGCAGGAGCAGTTCCTGCCCCTTGAGGGCGTCGGTGCGCAGGCTCTTGCTCCGGGCCAGGGGGTGATCTGCCGGTGTGGCCAGCAGGAACGGGTCGTCGAAGAGGCGCATGGTCTCGACCCCCTCCGCGGCGACCGGCAGGGCCAGCAGCAGCAGATCGAGTTCCCCCCGATGCAGCGCCTCGATCAGCGGCTCCGTCAGATCTTCCCGGATAAACGGTTTGAAATCCGGGTGATCCTCGCGCAGGGCCTTGAGCAGCCCCGGGAGCAGGAACGGCGCGATGGTTGGGATCACACCCAGGCGCATGCGACCGCTCAGGGGCTCCGCCGAGGCCTGGCAGAGGGCCACCAGATCCTCGACGTCTCGCAGCAGGGTCCGGGCCCGCGAGACTACTTCTTCCCCCAGCCCCGTCAGCACGAGATTGCGGTTATTCCGCTCCAGCAGTGAAGCTGCGAGCACTTCTTCGAGCTCCAGAATCCCCGCACTGAGCGTAGACTGGGACACGTGACAGGCCCGCGCGGCGCGACCAAAATGGCCGTGTTCCACCACGGCGCAGAGGTAACGCAATTGTTTGATCGTAGGATGTCGGCTCATGGGGCATACCGTGGGAACGTCGGCTAACGATACCAGAGCTTCGCCCACAGTCCGGCGCCGAACAAGCCCCAAAGACGCTATAATCTGTCCATGGAACTGGTTGTCTTTGATCTCGATGGGACGCTGCTTAATCGCTCGTCCCAGATTACGCCCTATACCCGGGAGACGCTCCGGCGCCTCACGGAGCAAGGTATCGCCTACACGGTGGCCACGGGGCGTGCCCTGCACGGTGCCGTCGACATTCTGCAGGGCCACGGTTTTGACCTGCCCCAGATTTTCAAGAACGGGGTGATGATCTGGAATCCCGCAGAGGCGCGCTACAGCAACAGGTACCTGCTCACCGTGGACGAGGTCGGTCACGTCGCCGAGGCCTTTCTCACGCGCGAGATCACACCGTTCTTCTTCACCCTGGAACCCGACGACCGCCACGCCGTCTATCATCCTCCCCTGCGGCAGAAGGTGGAGTACAAGCTGGTGAAGAGCTTCAGCCGGGAACGGGATTTGCCCGTCAAACCCATCGGCGAGCTGCCCGCCTTCGCCGACATCACCAATGTCAGCGCCATAGGGCCGGAGTCCGCGATTCAGAGTGTTGCCCAGATGATCAGCGATGAGGAACACCTCGTGGCCTACATGGGCACCGCGATCGAGGATCGTCGCCTGAACTGGATCGACATCCACCATCGGTCCGGCAGCAAGGGCGGTGCCGTGGAGCTTCTCAAGGAAGAGCTGGGTCTCAAGCAGGTGATCTGCTTTGGTGACAGTGACAATGATCTGTCCATGTTCGCGCTGGCGGATGAAGCCTACGCTCCGGAAAATGCCAAGGCGGAGGTGAAGGCGGCGGCGACGGCGGTCATTGGCCACCACGACGCGGACGGCATAGCACGTTTCCTGCGGGATCGGTTCGGGCTGTGACAATGATGCTCGCGGGATTGCTGCTTTTTACGGGAACCCATCTGTTCCTGGCCATCGCCGCGACCTGCGTCGCGAATATGCGGCGCAGCATGGGCGTGCTGCCGGTGAAAGCCGCTGTGGCGGTACTGAGCCTGGCGGGACTTGCGCTCGTGGTGTTGGGATGGCGCCAAACCATGCCCCAGTGGATTTATCTGCCCCCCACGGAACTG
>CAXBBA010000544.1:0-2081 GCA_963973805.1 uncultured Halieaceae bacterium
CTGGCCGTGGCGAAGTACATGCTGCAGGTCAGCAACTGACCCGAGGCGCGCAGGCGCCCCTGCTTCAGCTTCCCGCCGGCGCGATGCCGGCGGGAGCCTTGCCGGCCTGCCATGCGCAGAGCAGGCAGATCGTCATCGACATCAGACTGGCCAGTACCACCGTGCCCATCCAGCCCCCCAGATCGTAGGCCAGCGTGCCGCTCCAGCTTCCCAGACCTCCCCCCAGGAACATGAGCGTGATGTACAGGCTCATGAGCCGGGTGCGCACGGCGCTGCTTTCGCGCAGCGTGGTCATGCGGCCGGTGACGTCGATGAGGGGGCCCGAGATGCTGAAAAAGAAGATGGGCAGGAGCAGGAACAGCCAGTGGTAATTCACCAGCAGCAGGGCGAGCACGCCGGTGAACTGAAAGATGGCAAAGCGCAGACGCGCCCGTTCGGCGCCGAGGCGGTCCGCCCAGCGCCCGAGGCGTGGCGTCAGCAGCAGACCGATGGCTGAAAAACCCGCGAGATAGCCTATGGTGTCCGTGCCCAGATTGAATTCGGGGCCGACCAGGTGCAGGCCGATACCGAGCCAGACCGCCAGGAAGATCGCAAAGCTCAATCCCTGAATCACGCCCGAGACCAGAACGCTGCGGTGGGCCAGGGCAAGGGGCAGCAGCGATGCGATGAGCTGGCCGTAGCTGCTGCGTGGCTCTTCCGATGGCGGATCTTCGTCCATGAGCAGGGGCACGGCGATGGTCGAGAGGGTCATCAGTCCCGCAGCGAGCAGGTACACGTAGCGCCAGCCAAGATATTCCCCAATGGCGCCGGACCCGAGGCGCGAAAGCTGTACCCCTGCCACGACACCGGTGGTGAGTACGGCGGTGACAAATCCCAGGCGCGTGGCGGCGACGCGCTTCGAGGCATAGGCGGGCAGCAGATAGGGTGTGACCGTGAAAAAGCCGAGGACTGCGGAGCCCAGAAGGAAGAGGCCGAAGTCCTGCGCCGCCGCCATCAGCGCCAGGGCCAGCACCTGCATGACCAGGCACACGGTCACGAGTCGCCGGTTGTTCACGCGATCCCCCAGCGGCAGGAGCAGCAGCACGCCCAGCGCCAGGGCGACCTGATTCAGCGCCGGTACCGCCCCCACCAGGCCGTGGGACACGCCGAAGCTGTCGGCCACGCGGCCGATGATGGGATGGATGTAATAGGCGTTGGCGGTGACGATCGCCGAAGCGATCGCGAGCACCACAATGCCGCGATTGCTCAGCGGGCGATGGTCGGTACTGTCCAGCTCGTTCTCCCGGTTTCAGGATGGGCGGCGACCATGATAGGCGCCGGACGGCGCATAGGAAAACGCAGCCTAGAACCAGATGCGAATACCGGCTACCACCGCAAATTCCCGGGGCTCACCGCCTTCGGCGGCGGTGAAGTCCGCGCTGTGGTGAAAATCGCCACCCCAGCTGATGCCCAGGTAGGGAGCAAACTGGCGGCGGATCTCGTAGCGCAGGCGCAGCTCGGCGAAGGAGTCGAAGACGCCTCGTCCGACACCGATTTCTTCGTCATCGCTTGCCGCCAGATTCAATTCCAGGCGGGGTTGGAGAATGAGGCGCTGCGTCAGCAACAGCTCGTATTCCAGTTCGACGCGGGCCGTGAGCGTGCCCTCGTCCGACAGGAAGACGGCGCTGTCGACTTCGAACCAGTAGGGGGCCAGGCCCTGGAACCCCAGCACCAGATGGTTTCGCTGCGGTGATGGCTCCATGTCATGGCGAATCCCGGCCTGAAGATCCCAGAACGGGCTGATCGCGCGGCTGTAGAGTAGCTGGACTTCGGCCTCGTCGACCTCGCCGTCCGTAGCGGCTTCGCCTTCGGTCTTGAACCAGAATTTATGTTCGTCGGTGCCGTGCCAGCCCTGGGCTTCCCAGGTCAGTTGGTTCTCTCCATCGATGCTGTGGTGCTCCAGCCGTTCGGCAATCAGCAGGGAGTTGCGCTGATTGCCATGGTGCTGGCGCAGCGCCTCCCGGGCTTGCGCCATCGCGGCGGGATCGTAGTAGGCGTCGGCGGCGGTCTGGGCCAGGGCCTGGGCAGACCCCAGCGCCAGC
>CAXBBA010000545.1:0-2080 GCA_963973805.1 uncultured Halieaceae bacterium
GACGTCGGGCCGCTCAAACTGCCCGACGGAGAGCACGTGGCTACCTGCAAACTCCATGATATTTCTCCTGTGCGCCGACCTGTCGGGGACGCATTATACGACTGCTTTTGTGCGCCCCGGGGCGACGAATTCAGGCCAGCAGGCTGTCCCCCCAGCGCTGGAGGCCCTGAAGGATTTGCCGCTGCTCTTCACTCAACGCGGGATCTGCCAGGCGCTCGTCGAGTTCCCGATGAAACGTCTCCAGATCCAGGCCGCGACCACCTCCTTCGCTGAGACGCTCGAAGCAGAACTGCTCCCAACGCTCCCGCTCCTCCTCATCGAGGGTCTCGGGATAGTTTCGCGCGCGGTAGCGAAACAGCATTTCGTCCAGGCGCGAATCCTCAAACACCACAGTGCGCCCCGCCAGTTCTTCCGGCGCCTGCGCCAGCACCCCATCGAGGGCCCTTCGGTCCTGGCGCGACAGAAAGCCGCCACTGTAGAGCATCAGGTCCGGGTCGCGCTCCGCCTCCGGCGGAGGCCCGTCACTGAAAGCGCGCAGCTTGTCGCGCAGGGCACCGGGATGGCGACGTTCGTGCTCGCGCAGCAGCACGAGATTGCGGCGACAGGCCTCGAGGTCGAGCTGCGCCCGCTCCGCCACCTGTTCATCCGCCATCTTCGCCGGCAGCAGCACGGGGCAGCGATTCATATGCACAGACTTCAATCCGGGCCGCTCCTCGCCCTCGGCGAAGTCCTCGCTACGGCGATACACGCGTTCCCGCAGCTCCTCTGGGGACAGCTCCAGGAGCAGCGCCGCATCCCCACGCAGATCGGCGCAAAACAGTTCGTTCCGGTTTCGGGGGTGCCAGGCCAGGGGCAGTATGAGGGACAGGTTGCCCCGGGCCGCACCGAACATCCCTGACACATGGAGCAGGGGCTGGGGCGACTGCATATCGACAAGACCCTGCACCGCATCCTTGCCGCGATGATCGTACAACCACTGGAACAGGCGCGGCTGGCGTTCCCGCAGCAGTTTCGCCAGAGCGATGGTGGCGTGCACGTCCACAAGGGCGTCATGGGCCCGACCCTGAGCCAGTCCATTCGCCGCTGTCAGGTCTTCCAGGCGAAAACTGGGCTGATCATCTTCGCGCAGCGGCCACTCGATGCCCTCGGGGCGCAGCGCGTGCGCCGTGCGCATGGCATCGATGAGATCCCAGCGGGATCGCCCATCACCGTATTCCCGCGCGTAGGCATCGCGCAGATTGCGGTACAGGGTGAAGCGCGTGACCGTGTCATCGAAGCGCAGGGAGTTGTAGCCGACCCCGCAGGTGCCCGGCACGAGGAACTCGCGCTCGATGGCGGCGATAAACTCCGCCTCGCAAACGCCCCGCTCCTCGGCCACCTGGGGCAGGATGCCCGTCACCAGACAGGCGCCGGGCTGGGGCAGGTAATCCCGCGGCGGACGCGCGTAGATCAGCAGCGGTTCGCCAACGGGATTGAGGTCGAGATCCGTGCGCTGACCGGCGAACTGCACCGGCCGATCGTAGGCGGCGTCGGCGCCGAAGGTCTCGTAGTCGTGCCAGTAAAAGGTCTCAGATGAGCTCAAGGGCCTGCTCTTCGATCACCCCGCGCCAGTGCTCGGGACCGGTCTGATGCACCGAGGTTCCCTGGGTATCCACGGCGACGCTGACGGGCATGTCCTTCACCTCGAACTCGTAGATCGCCTCCATGCCCAGCTCCGGGAACGCGACAACCCGGGAATCCGTGATCGCCCGGGACACCAGATAGGCGGCACCGCCCACGGCCATGAGGTACACGGCCTTGTGCTTGCGAATCGCGTCAATGCCCGCGGGGCCCCGCTCCGCCTTGCCGATCATGCCCATCAGGCCCGTGTGTTCGAGGATGTAATCCGTGAACTTGTCCATGCGCGTGGACGTGGTGGGACCGGCGGGCCCCACCACCTCGTCCCGCACGGGATCGACGGGGCCGACGTAGTAGATGAAACGATCCTTCATATCCACGCCGTCGGGCAGGCCTTCACCGCTGCGGATCAGCTCCTGCATCTTCTTGTGCGCGGCGTCGCGGGCCGCCAGCATTTCTCCTG
>CAXBBA010000546.1:0-2075 GCA_963973805.1 uncultured Halieaceae bacterium
AAAACGCAGTTCGTCGCCGAGCTTCTCCAGTGATTCCCTGAGTGCCGGAGCCGCATAGAGCGTCACCGTCGCATCCAGGGAACCACGCAGGGCGCCCTCGGCGCGCAGGGCTTCGAGACTCTTGTTCACCGCCGTGCGCACGGCAATGATCTGCTCCCAGAACTCGCTGCCCAGGGCATCTTTCGGCGACAGGCGCAGCAGGGGTTCGCCCCAGCTTGCGAGCAGCACCGAGGCTTCGCGCTCGCCAGGCAGATTCTCCCAGATCTCGTCTGCGGTGAAGGACAGCACCGGCGCCATCCACCGGGCCATGGCATCGGCGATGCGATAGAGCGCCGTCTGGGCCGAGCGCCGGGGCAGGCTGTCGGCGCGCGTGGTGTACTGGCGGTCCTTGATGATATCGAGGTAGAAGCCCCCCATCTCGACGGCACAGAAGTGATGCAGGCGCTGGCAGACCTGGTGGAACTGGTAGCTGTCATAGGCCTGGCGCAGCTCCTCCTGGAGCCGCGCCGCGCAGTCCACGGCCCAGCGATCCAGGGGCAGCATGTCTTCGTCGGCCACGCGGTGCTCGACGGGATCAAAGCCCGAGAGATTCGCCAGCATGAAACGGGCGGTGTTGCGGATGCGACGGTAGCTGTCGCCGGTGCGCTTGAGAATCTCCTCGGACACCGCCACTTCGTTGCGGTAGTCCGTAGAGGCCAGCCACAGGCGCAGCACGTCGGCGCCCAGGTCGTTCATCGCCTTGCGCGCCGGAATGATATTGCCGATGGACTTGGACATCTTGCGTCCTTCTCCATCCACCGTGAACCCGTGCGTGAGCACGGCCTTGAAGGGAGCCTCGCCGTAGGCGCCGATGCCCGTGAGCAGCGACGACTGGAACCAGCCGCGGTGCTGGTCCGAACCTTCGAGGTACAGGTCCGCGGGCACACTGAGTTCCGGTCGGCGGCGCAGCACACAGGCGTGGGTCACCCCGGAATCAAACCACACATCCAGAGTGTCCGTGACTTTCTCGTAGGCGTCGGCGTCTTCGCCGAGGGGCTCCGTGGCATCCAGGGCAAACCAGGCTTCGATGCCGTCGCGCTCAATACGCTGGGCCACCTGTTCGATGAGTTCTGCAGTCCGGGGGTGCAGTTCCGCGGTCTCGCGATGCACAAACAGGGTAATGGGCACGCCCCAGGTGCGCTGCCGCGAGATGCACCAGTCGGGGCGGTCCCCGAGCATCGCCTCAATGCGCGCCTGACCCCAGTCGGGAATCCACTGCACCTCTTTCACGGCATCCCGCGCGGCTTCGAGCAGGCCCTTCTGATGCATGCTCACAAACCACTGGGGCGTGGCGCGGAAGATCAACGGCGTCTTGTGGCGCCAGCAGTGGGGATAGGAGTGCTCGTATTCTTCATGGTGGAGCAACGCACCCCGCTCCGCCAGGACCTCCACTACGGCAGGGTTGGCCTTGAACACGTGGGTGCCGGCAAACAGTGGCGTGCCTTCTGTAAATACGCCATTGGCAGCAACGGGATTGTCCACGGGCAGGTCATAGCGCAGGCCAACACTGTAGTCATCCTGGCCGTGGGCCGGCGCGGTGTGCACGGCCCCCGTACCCGCATCCACGGTGACGTGTTCGCCCAGAATCACGGGCACCTGGCGCTCCAGAAAGGGATGCTGCAGCAACTGGTTTTCGAGAGCGCGGCCCTTGCAGCGCCCAAGCACTTCGGGATCTTCGAGACCGTAGCGCGCTGCGCAGGCCTCCAGCAGCGCTTCGGCCAGCACCAGGCGCTGTCCGTCGCCCTCGATGAGCACGTAGTCGAGGTCCGGATGCAGGGATACGGCCTGGTTCGCCGGCAGGGTCCAGGGCGTGGTGGTCCAGATGGGCAGCGCCACCGCGTGATCATCAGCAACACCGAAGGCCGCATTGACGGCCGCCGGATCCACCGCCCGGAACGCGACGTCGATGGCAGGGGAGTGCTTGTCGGCGTATTCCACCTCGGCTTCCGCCAGGGCCGAACCACAATCCAGGCACCAGTGCACCGGCTTGAAGCCCTTGTGCAGGTGCCCCCGATCCACGAGGCGCCCGAGGGTGC
>CAXBBA010000547.1:0-2074 GCA_963973805.1 uncultured Halieaceae bacterium
GTGGGCACGTGTCCTACCGGGCGCTGGAAAACGGTATCAACAAGCCCTACGAGATCAATATTGCGCTGTTCGATGCGCTGAAGGGGACCACGGAGGGACCGGATACCTTTGGCCTGGAACGCTTTGTCTGTGCCCATGCCATCATGCTCGGGCTCGAGGGGATCCCGGGGATTTACATCCACAGCCTGTTGGCGACGCGCAATGACATGGAGCGCCTGGAAGCCACGGGCCAGAACCGGGCGATCAATCGGCACCAGTGGGATGCAGACGAGTTGGAGGCCTTGCTGGCGGACCCGGAGTCCGAAAACGTCCGGGTGTTCCAGCGCATCATGGACCTGCTGTCCCTGCGCCAGAAGCAGGCGGCGTTCCACCCCAATGCGACGCAGTTCACCCTGCACCTCGGCTCACGGCTGTTCGGCTTCTGGCGCCAGAGCGCCGATCGTCGCCAGAGCATCTTCTGCGTATCGAACATCAGCAACGAAACCCAGGTGCTGAATCTTCGCGATATCAACCTCATCGAGGCGCAGGACTGGATGGACCTGATTTCGGGGGACGACTGCAATGCAACGGAGATGGCGCTGGCGCCCTACCGCACAGTGTGGATCAGCAACCGGCTGGAGCATCGCTAGGCGCTTCGGGACGCTGTTGTCGCCCCGCCCTGTGCTACACTTTCGCGCCTCGACGCCGCGCCCGCGGGCCGCGATTTTACCGCCGGTCCCGGCGTCGCGGTGAATCCGAAAATGCCGTCTTTATAATCAGAAGGTAGCGCTCTATGGTCATCAAGCCCCGCGTCCGCGGATTCCTCTGCACCACCACTCATCCGGAAGGCTGCGCCGAGAATGTCCGGCGTCAAATCGCCTACGTGCAATCCCGGGGTGTGCTGGAGAACGGGCCCAAGCGTGTGCTTGTGATCGGTGCTTCCACGGGCTACGGTCTCGCCTCGCGCATCGTCGCCGCCTTTGGTTCCGGGGCCGAGACCCTGGGTGTGTTCTTCGAGAAGGAAGGCACGGAGCGCAAAGCGGGAACTGCTGGCTGGTACAACGCGGCGGCCTTCCACGCAGAAGCCGAAGCGGCGGGCCTGTACGCCCGCAGCATCAACGGCGATGCCTTCAGCGATGAGATCAAGGCGAAAGCCATCGACGAGATCCGTGCCCACATGGGCCAGGTGGACCTGGTGGTCTACAGCCTGGCCTCGCCCCGGCGCCAGCACCCCAAAACCGGGGCGCTACACAGCTCGACGCTCAAGCCCATCGGCAAGCCCACAACCCAGAAAGGCATCAACACGGACAAGGGCGAGATTCAGGAGTTTCACCTGGAGCCGGCCACCCAGGAAGAGATCGACAACACCGTGGCGGTGATGGGGGGAGAGGATTGGCAGTTCTGGATCGATGCCCTGGACGAGGCGGGTGTACTCGCGGATGGCGCCAAGACCACCGCTTACACCTACGTCGGCGAAAAGCTGACCTGGGACATCTACTGGCATGGCACCATCGGTGCGGCGAAGCAGGACCTGGACCGCCGCGTGATCGATATCCGCGAGCGCCTCGCGGCGAAGGGTGGTGACGCGCGGGTATCCGTGCTGAAGGCAGTGGTCACCCAGGCCAGCGCGGCGATTCCCGCCATGCCCATCTACCTGGCGATCCTGTTCAAGGTGATGAAGGAGCAGGGCTCCCACGAGGGTTGCATCGAGCAGGTCGACGGTCTGTTCCGGGAATCCCTGTACGGGGCGAGTCCCTACATGGATGACGAGGGCCGCCTGCGCGCCGATCGCAAGGAGCTTGACCCCGGGGTCCAGGCAGCGGTGGGAGAGCTCTGGGAGCAGATCGATACGGACAATCTGCGCGAGCTGTCGGATTTCGACGGCTACCGTCAGGAGTTTCTGCAGTTGTTCGGCTTCGAGGTGCCCGGTGTCGACTACGACGCCGACGTCGATCCCCAGGTCGCCATTCCCCAGTTGCTCTGACATGCTCGATCACGGTGTTCCCTGGCGTTTGACCCCGCGGGTCCGGCGCATCGTCGCCCCCAATCCCGGCGCCATGACCGGCCCCGGGACCAACACCTATCTGCTGGGGGA
>CAXBBA010000548.1:0-2073 GCA_963973805.1 uncultured Halieaceae bacterium
CGTGCTGATTCCCGAGAAGAAAGCCACCAAATCCAGATAGAAATACCAATACGACTATGACCAACATTCAGGCTCCATTTCCTCCCGTGTAAGGGCGTCGCATCCTAGAGGGGGATCCCATCCCACGACAGGAGGTAGAAGCATGTCGGTTCACTGTCCGAGCTGCGGCTCGCATCACGTCATCACCCGCAACGTCGGGCGCAAGATAGGCGGCGCTACCGGGGCCGCCGCCGGTACCGCGTCAGGTGCTGCCGGGGCTTTGTCAGGGGCCAAGGCCGGCGCCCTGGTGGGTGCCGTGGGCGGTCCCCTGGGGGCCACCATCGGCAGCTTGGCCGGGGCCGTCTTTGGCGGACTGGTCGGCGGCACCGCAGGCGGCATCGCCGGTGCCCGCTTGGGCGAGGAGCTGGATACCAAGGTGCTGGATAACGTCGAGTGCCGTCAGTGTGGTCACGCCTTTCGTCCCCACGTCGAGTAGGCCCCGCTACCATGTCCGGGGTTACGTCGTTAGTGAGACGCTAGCTCGCTGAAGAAGGCGGGGTTGTCTTGAATCGTCGCCAGTACCTTGGCGGCCAGGCCGGTGGGGTTACGGCGTTTGGTCTCCCAGCTTTTGATGGTATCGATGCTGGTTCCCATGGCGTCGGCAAATTCAGCCTGAGACACGTGCAGCTTGGTACGGATGGCCCTGACATCAGCGACTTCGTGGCGAGTGACACGGCTAGCCTGGGCTTTGCCCTGCTTGATGTCGACGGCTTCCTGCAGCGATGTCTGGAGTTCGTCAAAAATGCTCATTCGGAAACCTCCCCCTTCAACTGGTGGGTCAGTGTTTTCAGTGCGGCCTTTTCGGCAGGCGTCAGACTGTCCTTCACGCTCTTGGGATAGGCCACTACCAGATAAATCACCTCGGCGGTCGCCAGGAAATAGATGACCCGAGCCCCGCCTTGCTTGCCCTGGTGTCCCAGGGCCATGCGGATTTTCCGCAATCCCCCCGTGCCTTGAATCAGGTCGCCCTTATCCGGTTGGGCGATGAGGATACGCTGAAGTTCCTTCAGCTCATCATCGGTCGCCATGCTCTGGATCTGCCGGGTGAAGGTCGGTGTTTCAATGAATTCAATGGCATGACTCACGTCGGGGTATCTCTCAGTCAGAGCATTGTTATGGTGTACATAGTACATCATGCGATGTGATATGTCGATACGCGACACCTCGCAATGAGCGTCACTCGCTCCCCACTCAACCCACGATCCCTCATGACGGCTTTGCCCGCTGCCTGCCGGTGGCGGGCCGTTATGCCGTGTTCGTTCTATTCATCAGGAGAGTTCCCATGAGCCACAACGCCCAAACCTACGCGACCCCAACAACGACTTCACCGGAACCTGCGCACCAGGACAAAAGATCGGTGATGATTCCGTTTGAACAGGCTGGCAACGATGCCCTGCCATCCAACTCCCACACCACGTCATCCGTTCTCGACGCCATCGAGCAGAGCGGTATGCCGTTACCCCCGCGTGAAACGCGCTCCCGGCGTCCCACACCGCCACCACGCCGTTACCGCGATCAGGCACGGCGTCTGGTGGACACCCGCGCCCTGGATCGTCAGGCGTGGCTGTTGCACGAAAACTTTAGACTGGGCACTTGGCATCAAAACGGTGAGTTCAATGTATCGCGCGATGGTCTATCAATATGTTGTTAGTCTAAATAAGCATGCTAAAGGCTGCATCCCTACAAGTCCCAGCTCGAGCTGTGGATGGAGAAGACCGGACGCCAGTTCGGTGACAAGCAGCCCAGCCGTGGCGAGATCCTGACCAGCCCGCTGCATTGGGGCCAGGTGCTCGAACCGCTGGTCGCCGATCACTACGCCCAGCACACCGGCTACCGGGTGCAGCGCGTCAATGCCATCCTGCAACACACCGAGCATCCCTGGATGCTGGCCAACCTGGATCGCGAGGTCGTGGGCAATGACCAGGTCCAGATTCTCGAGTGCAAGACGGCGGGGATCTACGGAGCCCGCCTGTGGAAGGAGGGCGTGCCCGAGTACGTGCAGCTGCAGGTCATGCACCAGCTTGCCGTGACCGG
>CAXBBA010000549.1:0-2071 GCA_963973805.1 uncultured Halieaceae bacterium
CGCGCTTCTACTGGTTAGCTGCGACACCAGCCCGCGAGGGCTGGACCTTCCGGGGGAGGCCGAGCACTGGGACTTCGGTACCGGGGGCCGGCTTCTACATCGATGCCACCGAGGCTCCCTGGGCCTCCCACTACCGGATGGCCAGCTATGTGAACAGCGAGCTGCCCGCGCTGATCGAGAACCATTTCCCCGCTGCAACCGGGGTCCGTGGCATCTTCGGTCATTCCATGGGCGGCCACGGCGCGCTGGTGTCTGCGCTGCGCCATCCAGAGCAGTGGCAGTCGGTGTCGGCGTTCGCGCCCATAGCCAACCCCGTTACGGTTCCCTGGGGTGAAAAAGCATTCACGCATTACCTGGGCGCTGACCGGTCCCGGTGGTGTGACTGGGATGCCAGTGAACTGATGAAAGCCAAGCCCCGGCCCGGACTGATCCTGGTCGATCAGGGGCTCGCGGATGAGTTTCTGGAGCGGGAGTTGCATCCCGAGGCGCTGGAGGCGGCTGCGGCATTGTCGGGTCAAGCCTTGAAGCTGAGGCGCCACGCGGACTACGATCACGGCTACTACTTCATCCAGAGCTTTATGGCCGACCATCTGGCGCACCATGCGGTCGCGCTGGGCATCGAGTGATTCTGGTCATCGCTTCAAACCGGGGAATACTGTGAAATCCATTGTGGGCGGTGGCCCGAAGAAGATCCTGTATACGCTCAATACCGCCCGCAAAATCGGCCTGATCAGTTCCGCAAAGGCGCTCTCCGCCAACAACGCCTGCAAGGCCTGCGGCCTGGGAATGGGCGGGCAGCTCGGTGGCATGACGAACGAGGCGGGCGAGTTCCCTTCGGTCTGTAACAAGAGCGTTCAGGCCCAGTCGACCGACATACAGCCGCCCATCCCCTCAGAAGTCTTCACGCACACGCTCGATGATTTCCGCGCTCTGAGCGCGCGGGAGCTGGAGCATCTCGGGCGCCTGGGCAAACCCGTCTACAAGGCACGCGGCGACAACCGCTATCGGGAGGTGGAATGGGACTGGGCTTTGGCGCACGCAGCCAGGGGCCTCGCCGCGACGCAGCCTTCACGCTCGTTTTTCTACAGCTCGGGCCGGTCGTCGAATGAGGCGGGTTTTCTCCTGCAACTCATGGCCCGGCTCTACGGTACCAACAATATCAGCAACTGCTCCTACTACTGTCACCAGGCCACCGGAGAGGCCCTCGGCAATACCGTCGGTACCGGTACGGCGACGGTCGAACTCGATGACATTGCCCACTGCGATCTGTTTTTCCTCGTAGGCGCCAATCCCGCCTCCAATCATCCTCGCCTGCTGCACAAGCTGATTGGCCTGCGGCGGCGTGGAGGTGCCGTCGTCGTCATCAATCCGCTGCGCGAGGCGGGGCTGGTGCGCTTCGCGGCACCGAAGATGCCGAGCTCCCTGATCAAGGGCGGGGACGAGGTCGCCACGATTTACCTCCAGCCCAAAACCGGTAGCGATATCGCGGTCTTCTCCGCCATTGCGAAAGCGGTGTTGGAGAAGGGGGGCTGCGCCGAAGAGTTCATCGCGACCTACTGCAGCGGTTTCGAGGCCTTCCGGGAGCACCTGGAGAGTAGCGAATGGGACGACCTGTTAGCTCGCTGCGGGCTCGACAGGCAGGACATCGAGCGCGTGGCGGATCTCTATATTCAGTCCCGCAAGGCGATTTTTGCCTGGGGGATGGGGATGACGCACCATCGCCACGGCGTCGACAACATCGAGTGGATCAGCAACCTCGCCCTCATGCGGGGAATGGTCGGCACGCAGCACGCGGGGTTACTGCCGCTGCGAGGCCACAGCAATGTGCAGGGTATTGGCAGCATTGGCGTCAAGCCCGTGCTGCCGGATGAAGTGTTCGCACGCATTCAGAATCGCTTCGGCGTGACGCTGCCCGTGGACAAGGGCATGCACACGCTGGAGTCCCTCGAACGAGCCCACGAGGGTGCCATCGATGCGGCTTTTATCATGGGAGGCAATCTCTACGAGGCCACGCCGGATAGTGCATGGGCTGCGGAGGCCCTGAACCGCATCGGCCTGAAGATATTTCTCA
>CAXBBA010000550.1:0-2067 GCA_963973805.1 uncultured Halieaceae bacterium
CCCGCAGACCTTCCAGCGCCCACAGGGCAAACTGTAGCTGGCGCAGCAGCTGCTCCGGCTCCATCGCCAGGGGCTCGAAGTCTTCGCTATCCAGATCGAGGGTGCCGGACACCAGGAACGCCGCCTGGGGAGCGAAGTCACTGAGCGTCTCCATGCGGGGCTGCAGATGGGGCAACACGGCGGCAAGGCGCTCGCTGTTGTAGGCCCAGCTCTGGAGCCGCTGCGCCAGCTGCTCCGTGCTCAGGTTTTCGCGGATCCACAGTCCGTTCAGCCAGCGCAGCTTTTCCACATCAAAGATGGGACCGCCGAGGGATACGCGCTGGATATCGAAAGCCTCCTGCATATCGCTCAGGCTGAACTTCTCCCGCTCGTCGGGCATGGACCAGCCCATGCGTCCCAGGTAGTTCAGCAGCGCTTCCGGCAGGAAGCCCATGCGCTCGTAGTAGAGAATGCTCGTGGGATTCTTGCGTTTGCTCAGCTTGGACTTGTCGGGGTTTCGCAGCAGCGGCAGGTGGCAGAGTACGGGCATTTCCCAGCCGAAGTACTCGTAGAGCAGTTGGTGCTTCGGCGCCGAGTTGATCCACTCTTCGCCGCGAATAACGTGCGTGATACCCATGAGATGGTCGTCCACCACGTTCGCCAGGTGATAAGTGGGCATGCCGTCGGACTTGAGCAGGATCTGCGCGTCCACCATGCCCCAGTCGAGTTCGATCTCACCGCGCAACAGGTCGTTCACACGACAGCTGCCGCTCTCCTCGGGCACCACCATGCGGATAACGTAGGGCTCCCCCGCCGCGCGGCGCCGTTCGACCTCATCCTGTGGCAGCGCCAGATCCGATGGTTTCAGGGCCGTGCTGTGCTCTTCGGCACGCCGCGCCTCGCGCAGGGCATTGAGTTCGTCGGGGCGGCGGTAGCAGTGGAACGCCTTGCCCTGTTCCACCAGTTGCTGCGCGTATTCGCCATAGAGGGCCATGCGCTCACTCTGGCGGTACGGGCCGTGCTCGCCACCGATATCCGGCCCCTCGTCCCATTCCAGACCCAGCCAGCGCAGGGATTCCAGGATTGCCGCCTCGGACGCAGCGCTCGAACGGGTCTGGTCCGTGTCTTCGATGCGCAGGATGAACTCGCCACCATGGGCGCGGGCGAAGCACAGATTGAAAAGCGCGACGTAGGCGGTGCCAACGTGGGGATCGCCAGTGGGCGACGGCGCGACGCGGGTTCGGACAGTCATAGCATTCTCAGCAGAAGGGAAAGGCCGGCGATTATAGTGCCAGACGCGGGGAATCTCACGGTGCGCGCAATGATCGATGCTCCTCGCGGATGACCGCACCGTCCCGGTCATGCAATCGCAGGGTCACAACGCGCCGCTCCCAGTCAATGGCCACCGCGCCGACGTTCGCTTTGCCGTAGAGGTCTCCCAGGCGATGGACACCCTCTTCTGCCAGGGTCAGGCGCCGATAGGGGAATGCGACGGTGTTGTTCAGCGCCGACGAGGTGAACTCCAGCAATGGCTCGCGCAAACCTACGTCCATTTCATAGAACCCGGCAACGTGGCGATCGCCACTAAGAAATAGGGTGGGACTGTGATCCTGCTGCCGAAGCAGCGCCAGCAGGCGCTGACGCTCCCGGCCAGCCAGGTCCACTGATCTTCGCCCAGCATGGTGCGCTGCGGGTCTTCCGTCGGCACGTAGCGCTCCCTGCCCCGGCTACCTGGCGCGTCGGACACCTGCAATGGGGACCGGAAAAAGCGCGTATCGAGCACAACGATCTGTACCGTCTCGTCGCCCTCGCCCAGAACCTCGCTGAAATAAACCCCCGGGCGATGGCGCCGGGGATCATCGGCCGCCAACCCCCAGGCCTCCTCGAAAATGGCTTCGGCTGTTTCGCGCCAGGGGAAGTCAGCGCCCCCGTCATGATCGCCGTAGTCGTGGTCGTCCCACACAGCAAGAACGGGAACGGAAGATCGCAGAGACCCAAAATGGGGGTCGCGCGCCAGCTCCCCATAGGCTGAACTCAACAGCGGCAGATCCGCCTGCTTGTCAAAGCCATCGGGGTATACGGTATCAC
>CAXBBA010000551.1:0-2052 GCA_963973805.1 uncultured Halieaceae bacterium
CGAGCTCGACAGCTCGATCTTGGCCTTCTCTGCCGCTTCCTTCAGACGCTGCAGGGCCAGGGGATCGTTGTGCAGATCGATACCACTTTCTTTCTTGAACTCCGCCGCGAGGTACTCGATGAGGCGCAGGTCGAAGTCTTCACCGCCCAGGAACGTGTCACCGTTCGTGGACAGCACTTCAAACTGGTGCTCACCGTCGACTTCCGCGATCTCGATGATCGAGATATCGAAGGTACCGCCACCGAGGTCGTAGACCGCGATCGTGTGGTCACCCTTGGCCTTGTCCATACCGTAGGCCAGCGCCGCAGCGGTGGGCTCGTTGATGATGCGCTTCACTTCGAGGCCGGCGATCTTGCCCGCGTCCTTCGTTGCCTGGCGCTGGGAATCGTTAAAGTAAGCCGGCACCGTAATCACCGCCTCGGTGACGGTCTCGCCCAGGAATTCCTCGGCGGTCTTCTTCATTTTGCGCAGAACTTCGGCGGACACCTGCGGCGGCGCCATTTTCTCACCCTTGGCCTCTACCCACGCGTCACCGTTATCGGCGGCCACGATCTTGTAGGGAACCATGGAAATATCTTTCTGAACGACGTCGTCCTTGAACTTGCGGCCGATGAGGCGCTTCACTGCGAACAGCGTGTTCTGGGGATTGGTCACGGCCTGGCGCTTCGCGCTCTGGCCGACCAGAATTTCACCGTCATCGGTGTAACCGACGATTGACGGCGTCGTGCGATCGCCTTCGGCATTCTCGATTACCCGCGGCTTGCCTCCATCGAGGACAGAGACGCAGGAATTCGTCGTTCCAAGGTCGATACCAATAATCTTGCCCATGTGTTTTCTCCTGGCTGGACCGGCACTTTGATGTCACCGGCCTCTATTGCTGTATTCGTGTCTTATCTGGGGTGCGTTGTAGGGTTTTTCAAGGACCTGGGAGGGCCTTTGAACGCAAAATCCGCCCCTCAGGCGCTTCCCCCGGGGGCCTTGCTGACCAACACCATCGCCGGACGCACCAGGCGACCGTGCAGCGTGTAGCCCTTCTGCATGACGGCCATCACCGTGTTCGGCTCGGCGTCGGGGTTCTCGACCATGCTCATGGCCTGGTGCATCTGGGGGTCGAAAGGCTCGCCCACGGGATCCACGGGCTCAATCTGAAACTTGCGCAGCGCGTCCTGGAATGACTTCAGGGTCAGGTCCACGCCCTCGGCGATGGGCTTGAGTACTTCATCTTCTCCGGAGGCGGACTCCAGAGCCCGCTCCAGATTGTCCACGACGGGGAGCAGCTCTCCGCAGAAGCGCTCCAGCGCATACTTGCGGGCCTTCTCCACATCCTGCTCGGCACGGCGTTTGACGTTCTGGGCCTCGGCCTGGGCGCGCAGGGCCTGATCCCTCAGCTCCTCAAGCTCGGCCTGAAGCGCCGCCAACTCATCACCGGGGGCCTCGGCCTCCCCTGCTTCCGGGGCGCCTTCCAGGGCCCCGTCAATGCCTTCGGGCGTCGCGCCGGCCTCTTCGGCAACGGCGCTGGTGTCCTGCGGTTCCACTACCGGCTCCTGATTCTGTTTGTCGTCTGCCACGGGGCTCTCCTGGCACTGGGTTCTCAATTGGATTGCTCAACTTCTGGGGGCGCTACCACCGGCAAACGCCGCCGCAGCCATGCACATGGGGGCGGCGGTGAAAAATACAAGGCTTACGCAGAAGAAAGCGCCGGAATGACGCGGGATCGCCGAATATCAGACCGACAGCGCCGCGCTGAGCATGCGCGACGTGACATCCACAATGGGAATCACCCGGTCGTAGGCCATGCGGGTGGGACCGATGACTCCGACGACACCGAGGGTCCTGGCACCGTCGCTGTAGGGCGCCGTGATCACCGAATAATCGCCGAATTGCTGGGCACCCGCCTCTTCGCCGATAAAGATTTTCACCCCATCGGCGGCCGAGCACTGCTCCAGCAGGTGGAGCATGTCCTGCTTCCGCTCGAAGGTGGCGAACAGCTCCCGCAGCCGCTCGAGCTCATCGGGGCTCGCGCCCTCTACAAGACGGGATTCCCCGACGATC
>CAXBBA010000552.1:0-2038 GCA_963973805.1 uncultured Halieaceae bacterium
AGCTCGAGAAAGGGCGAGCCGGGATCGAGCAACGCGTCCAGGCGCTGCCGGGGCAGCAGTTTGCCCCGTTCCAGATGGCGCTGGCGCGATTTTTCCCCACCGCCGAGGCTGAGTCGGGCTACCAGTTCCCGCAGCTCCGTAACCTGGCGCTGCATGGCCTCGCGATTGGTCGCGGCGGCGGGATCGTTGGGATCGAAGCGAGTCTCGAGAATTGCCATGGTCAGTCCTAGGCGGTTGCGTTAAACAGTTCGCGGCCGATGAGCATGCGGCGGATTTCGGAAGTGCCGGCGCCGATTTCATAGAGCTTGGCATCGCGCAGCAGTCGGCCGGCGTTGGCCTCATTGGTGTAGCCAAAGCCCCCGAGGGCCTGAATCGCCTGGAGCGCGGCTTGCGTGGCGCGCTCGGCGGTGTACAGAATCACCGCAGCACAGTCCTGGCGTGTCTCCTCGCCGCGGTCGCAGGCTGCCGCCACGGCATAGAGGTAGGCGCGGGAGGCGTTCAGTTCGGCGTACATGTCGGCCAGCTTGCCCTGCATCAGCTGGAACTCGCCGATGGGTCGTCCGAACTGTTCCCGCGTGTGCAGGTAGGGAAGCACCTCGTCGATGCAGGCCTGCATGATGCCCACGGGGCCGCCGGAGAGCACGGTGCGTTCGTAATCCAGGCCGGACATGAGAATCATGGCGCCCTTGCCTTCCTCGCGGAGCACATTCTCCGCCGGAACTGCGCAGTCCTGGAACACCAGCTCGCAGGTGTTGGAACCTCGCATGCCGAGCTTGTCGAGTTTGGGCGAGCGGGAAAAGCCGGGGAAATTCCGCTCCACGATGAAAGCGGTAATGCCGCGGGAGCCTGCTTCCGGATCAGTCTTGGCGTAGATGATATAGACGTCCGCGTCGGGACCGTTCGTGATCCACATCTTGTTGCCGTTGAGCAGGTAGCGATCGCCGTCCCGGCGAGCGTTGAGTTTCATGCTCACCACGTCGGAGCCCGCGTTGGGCTCGGACATGGCCAGGGCCCCCACGTGGTCACCGGAACACAGTTTGGGCAGGTGCTTCTGCTTCTGCTCCTCGGTGCCGTGGCGGTGCAGCTGGTTCATGCACAGATTGGACATGGCGCCGTAGGAGAGGCCGACGGAGGCCGAGGCACGACTGATCTCTTCCATCACGACGGCGTGGGCAAGATAGCCCATGCCACTGCCGCCGTAGGCTTCGTCGATGGTGATGCCCAGCAGGCCCATGTCGCCGAATTTCTTCCACAGGTCCGCGGGGAACTCGTTCTCGCGGTCAATATCGGCGGCCCGGGGGCGAATTTCGCGATCGCACATCTGGCTGACCGCGTCGCGGAGCATGTCGATCTCTTCGCCGAGGCCGAAGTTCAGGGTGGGGTAGGCAATGCTCATGGGTGGATTTCCTCCGAAGCGTTCACTCGCGGGGCCTGGGGCCGTTGGGTCTGGGTCCGTTGTGCCTGGCGGCACAGGTTTTCAATTTCGTCCAGCGCATGGAGCGTTTCTTCGAGGTCCCGGCGCTGCTGCTCCAGGGCGGAACGTCGTTCCCGGACACGTGCGAGCAGCGAAGTCAGCTGGGCGTCGCTGCTGTCCCCGGGGGTGTACATGTCGATGATCTCCATGCACTCCGCCAGGCTCATGCCGATGCGCTTGCCCCGCAGGATCAGGCGGATGCGGGTGCGGTCCGACGCGCTGTAGATGCGTCGCTGCCCGTCCCGCCGGGGGTGGATGAAGCCCTTTTCTTCGTAGAAGCGGATCGTGCGTGTCGATACGTCGAACTCCCGGGCGAGGTCGGAGATGGTCCATGTGCGGTTTTTCTGAGACATGGTGCAAGCGTAGACCAAGTTTACGTTAACGTAAAGGTAAGTTGATCTGCCTGGAAGAAGCTTGGTGGGGCGCCCGGGACCACAGGCCTCGCGAGGGGTCCGGGCGGGCACGGATCCCATCGCGCCTTTCCGCGGGAGGCCTTTGCTATCATCGCCGGTCTTCTAGGAGGTGTGCGTACCATGACAGCAAAGCAGGTTCTGGACCGGCTGG
>CAXBBA010000553.1:0-2030 GCA_963973805.1 uncultured Halieaceae bacterium
TCCCGGTGCACCGGACCGAGGCCCAGGGCCGTGTAGGCGTCGAGGTGACGATTGGCGCTGATATGCACCTTGTTGCATATGGGTGCAAGGATTCCGGCCGCTAGAACCACCGCCGGCACGCCATTGAACTCCACGAGGCCCTTCTCCCGACCACCCAGGCGTTGTCCGGCTCCTCCGCAGAGCACCAGGCCTTCGATCCCATCGTTCCCGTGCACAATCATCGTTTCTCCAACTCAACGGCGGGGGCATTGTATGGGATAATCGCGGCCCCATACGTCGGGTCTCTCCCTTGAAGAACCTTCTTGCCATAGATACCGCTACCGATGCGCTGAGCCTGGCCCTGCAGGTTGACGGGGAGCGTGCCTCCCGGCATCAGGTCATGCCCCGGCGTCACCAGCAATTGCTCTTCGCTGAGATCGAGGCGCTCTGCGGCGGCCGTGCGCTCGCATCGCTGAACCTCGATGCGATTGTGTACGGTCAGGGCCCGGGCTCCTTCACGGGTCTGCGCATCGCAGTGAGTGCGGCCCAGGGCCTGGCCTACAGCCTGGGCCTGCCTGCCCTGGGTGTGTCCACGCTGGAGACGCAGCTTCGCACGCTGCTTCGGCACCATGCTGATCTGCGTGCCCCGGCAATTTACCTCAGCACCATTGATGCACGCATCGGTCAGCTCTACGGTGCTTTTTTTGCCTTCGATGGCACCGGCATACGCTCCCTGGGAGCTCCCGTGATCGCGGAGGCGGGCGCCCTCGCGCTCCCCGATGAGGCCCGCGCTCTGGCGGACCTTCCCGTACGAGTGCTGGGCAGTGGCCTGGCTTACCGTGACGCGATGCCGGCGGAGTGGAAGTCCGGGAACGAGGACTGGGCCCAGGTGCTCCCCGAAGCCCGGGACATGCTCGCGCCGGCGGAGCAGCTCCTCGCCGCGGGCCAGGTCGCAGCACCGGGGGACGCCCAGCCCGACTATGTGCAGCAGAAGGTAGGCTGGAAAACCCTGGCGGAACAGGGCAAGCGCGCGTGATCGAAAGCTGGCAGGCAATCCTTCTGGCCCTGATACAGGGGCTGACGGAGTTTCTCCCCATATCGAGTTCGGCGCATTTGTTGCTGCCGACTCTGCTGCTCGGCTGGCCGGATCAGGGTCTGGCTTTTGATGTTGCCGTGCATTTCGGCACCCTGATGGCGGTGCTGCTGTATTTTCGTCGAGATCGCATTCGCCTGGCCTGGGGATGCGGTCAATGCCTGGGTCAGCGTCGCTGGAACGACGAGGGCCGCGAGGTGCTGTTCCTGGCGGTGGCGACGCTGCCGGCGGTGGTCGCCGGACTGCTGCTCAATGACAGGATGGACCAGCTTCGCACCGTCCCGGTGATCCTGACCACAACCATTGTCTTTGCCCTGCTGCTGGCGGTTGCGGACCGGGAAGGGAAGGGGGCAACGTCGGCGGTCCCGAGCATCGCCGGGGCGCTGTTCATCGGCGTCGCCCAGGCCATCGCCCTGATTCCGGGAACGTCCCGTTCGGGCATCACGATAACCGCCGGTCTATTCCTCGGGCTGTCCCGGGAGGCGGCGGCGCGTTTTTCCTTTCTGCTGTCGATTCCCGTTATCGCCGGTGCGGCGCTACTGAAAACCCTGGAGCTGCTCGAACTCGGTGCCGCGGTGCCCTGGGGTCTGCTGTTCCTCGGCGCCAGCGTGGCTGGGATCAGCGCCTATCTGTGTATCGCCATATTCCTTGCGCTCGTGGAGCGCATTGGCATGGTGCCTTTTGTTATCTATCGTCTGCTCCTGGGCCTGGTGCTGGCGATCCTGTGGTGGAGTTGAGTGCATTGAACAGGTTTGAATCATGAACGTCGCCTTCATTGGTCTCGGGGTCATGGGATACCCGATGGCGGGGCACCTCGTGCGCACCGGCCACCGGGTCACGGTGTTCAACCGAACCCCGGGGCGGGCGGCTCTGTGGTGCGACGAGTTTGGTGGCGCCAGTGCCCCCACACCTGCCGAAGCGGTTGCCCATCCCAATTGGGACATGGGCGCGAAGATCA
>CAXBBA010000554.1:0-2019 GCA_963973805.1 uncultured Halieaceae bacterium
GGCTCCCGCGAAGCCGCCCATGGCGGCGGAGCCCGTGAACGCGGAACTCACGATGGTATTCACGGCGGCCGGAACCTCACCGATATGGGTGGCGATCACGATCAATCCCATGAGCAGGTAGCTTCCGGCCATGAGGGGCACGAGATAGCTGGCCACGGTGGAAATGCGCCGGATCCCCCCAAGCACCACGGCGCCCACCAGCACCATCAGCACTACCCCCGTCAAAAGCGGGGACACACCAAAGCCATCCTTGAGCACCTGGGAAATGGAGTTGGACTGCACCGTGTTCGCGATGCCAAAGCCCGCCAGGGAACCAAAGATGGCAAAGGCAAAGGCCAGAAAATGCCAGTGTTTCTTCAGACCGTTGCGGATGTAGTACATCGGCCCGCCGCTGAAATTACCCTCGCTGTCCTGCTCGCGAAAATGAACGGCGCACACGGCTTCGGCATACTTCGTGGCCATTCCGAACAGCGCCGTAATCCACATCCAGAACAGGGCCCCGGGTCCCCCGAGGGCCAGCGCCGTGGCTACGCCGGCGATATTCCCCGTGCCGATCGTCGCGGACAGCGACGTCATCAGGGCACTGAAGGGTGAGATGTCGCCGGAGCCCGTGCCCCGGCGCCCCCGCAGCAGCATGGCGAAGCCCGTGGGCAGACGCCGCAGCGTGAGGAAGCCGAGGCCGAAGGTGAGGTAGATGCCCGTGCCCAGAAGGAGCAGGAGCATGAGGGGTCCCCAGGCAATGGCGTTGATGGTTCCGATCAATTCACTCATGGCCCGGGCCTTTCAGAAAGGGAGGTAGTGCTTAACCAATGCTCTTCAGGGTGCCCTTGGGGAGCACCGCATGGATATGCACGCGCTGGAACTTCAGGTCGACCTTGTCGGCCACGGTGATCACCACGTAGTTCTCATCCAGGGCAGCGATGCGCCCCAGAATACCGGAACTCGTCACCACCTCGTTGCCCTTCTCGAGCTGTGCGACCATCGCCTGATGTTCTTTCTGGCGTTTGCGCTGGGGCCGGATGGCGATGAAGTAGAAGAGCACAAACAGACCGATGAGGAACGCGATCTGGAACAATTCGCCGCCCGCGGGGGCGCCGGCGGCAGCGGAAGTCTGGGCCTGGGCACTGGCAATAAACACTTGTTTCTCCTTGAGCGTAGAGCGATGGCGGCTTCAGATGAAGGATGTCCGCCGTGAATGGTGGGCGCCACGCGCCCCATAGAAAGGCCCGGAATGTAAACGTTTTGGCGCGACCGGGCAACGCGACCGACACATCAGCCTTCGAGGGTAAATGCGTAATCCATGGTCTGGGGTGCGTGATCCGAGAAGCGCTCATCCGTATAGATGGACGCGGCCCGCACCTGGTCGGCCAGCTTCGGCGTGATCATCTGGTAATCCAGACGCCACCCCACGTTCTTCGCCCAGGCCTGACCACGGTTAGACCACCAGGTGTAGCGATCTTCCTCCTGATCCACGAGGCGGAAGGAGTCGATATAGCCCAACTCGTCGTAGATGCGATCGAGCCAGGCCCGCTCCTCGGGAAGGAACCCCGAGTTCTTCCGGTTGGCCCGCCAGTTCTTGAGGTCGATGTTCTGATGGCAGGTGTTCCAGTCCGCGCAGATGATGAATTCACGGCGCTTGCGGCGCAGGGTACGCAGGTGTTCATAAAAGCTCTCCATGAAGGTGAACTTCTTCGCCAGCGCCTGTTCACTGCTGGAACCGGAAGGCACATACAGGGAAATAACCGACAGATTGGCATAATCGAACTGCAGGTAGCGCCCTTCGGAGTCCACGGGCTCCCAGCCCAGGCGCGTCAGCACTTTCCGCGGCTTCACCCGCGAGTAGACCGCGGTTCCGCTATACCCCTTGCGCTCGGCGTCGTTGTAGACGCAGTGGTAACCCTCGGGATAGAAGTCCTCCGCTGCCAGCTGGTGTTCCTGGGCCTTGGTTTCCTGGACGCAAACGATGTCCGGAGACTCCCGTCGCATCCAGTCGAAGAACCCTTTGCGCTGGGCAGCACG
>CAXBBA010000555.1:0-2013 GCA_963973805.1 uncultured Halieaceae bacterium
CTTAACAAGAGGGGTAAAAACGCCGGGGACCGCGATGGAGGCGCGCACGGCCTCGAGCAGGTCGCCGCGGGAAATCCAGACCTCCTTGCGCGAGATGATGTCGGCGGCCACGACGGTCAGGGGAACTTCCAGGGACTCCATCTGTACGCCACCCAGCCACTCACCCAGGCGCTCCATGAGCTTGTCGCCCTTGACCATGCCGGAGCGGCCCAGCAGGGAGATGTCCAGAAAACGGAACACGTCCCAGCGCGTCAGCTGCGTCACCCACTCCTCGTAGTCATCCAGGTGTCCGCTGACCAGCAGGGCCCCTACGAGGGCACCCATGGAACAGCCGGTGATGGAGCGGATGCGGTAGCCCTGCTCCTGCAATACGCGCACGACACCGATGTGCGTGAGCCCGCGGGCGCCGCCGCTGCCGAGTACCAGGTGTATCGGTGTTCCGGGCTCGCTGGTTTCGAGGCTGGTCATGGAGCTCAGTTCTCCCACTCCTTGATCTTGCGTTTGATGAGGGGGCCCCCGGGCCGCGCTCGCAGAGCGAGACGCATCAGGCCCAGGGCCTCGTCCCGGGTCACCGCTTTGCCGGTTTCGGACTTCAGCGCGACATCGCGCAACAGGTCGGCATCGACGCTCTCGAGGACGCCGGTCTGCTGTCGCACCAGCGCCTGGGTGAGCTCGGCAACGATATCCCCGACCTCTTCCAGGGACAGTTGTTCCTGCGCCGGGTCTGATGCTTTGGCTGCGCTCGCCGGAAATTCAGATCCCGGAGGAAGATAGCTTTGCAAAAACTCCCGGTTGTTGTCGACGAACTGCGCCGCAAATCGCTCGCCGCTCTCGTCCGTAAGGTTGCCCCGGGAAAGCCCTTCGCAGGTATCCAGCACTTCCCGCATCGCCAGGTTTCTGCGGTTCACCAGCCCCCGGTCGTCCCAGAACGGTTGACCGGTATTCAGGGCCCTCTGAGCACGGGCCCGGAGATAGCCCATGCTCTCGTTCCGTCGCTCCACGGCGAAATCCAGCGTGTCGCCGTCGATGTCCGCCGCCAATGCGTTGAGGAAGTCCCGGCGAATATCGCCGCCGGCAAACTGTTCGCGGTCAAACAGGCGGAAGTCGAGCGCCGCCGGACCAAAGGCCCCGGACCAGCGCCGGGCCAGGCCGAGAAAATCGTAGTACGGGTGCCGGGCGTGGCGATCGGCATGGAAACTCTCCAGCGGGCCCGTCTCGCCAGCGCGCAACGCCGTGGAATACAGGCTCACCCGCAGCGCCGATTGCTCGCGGAAGTAGCACAGGACTTTGATCTCACTGAACAGCGGTGACAGGAAATTGTGCAGCCTCTGGATCTCACCGTCATTTCGCAGGCGGGAGTGAAAGTGCTCCGACGAGATAACCATGTATTCATGGGTCCTGGCGGCCGCGGCTATCTCCCCACGAATCTCTTCTTCGTAGCCCGCAAAGAAGCGCTCCTTTGCGGCCTGGTCCTGAATGCCGTGGCGACGCGTGTAATCATCGAGGGAACTGCGGAAGTACGAGACCAATCGGGTATTGTTGCGGTACTCGCGACGCTCGCTGAAGTACACACCCTGCCCGGACAGTGCCGCCCGGTTCGCGTACAACCAGTCCTGCAGGAGCGTGCTACCGGTCTTTTCTGTGCCGATGTGAAGTAGGAGTTTCATGGGGGGAAAAGTCTAGCACGGCAGCCCCCTTCCTTTGCCCGACGCCGCGGCTAGCGAACGTCCACCGATGCCTCTTCAAACCACTGGTACAGATAGTCCGCCAGGGACCGGCAGGCGAGCAGTACAAAGCGATCGCTGTCACCCTGGTCGAGGGTCGCCAGCATGGCGGAGACACCTGCAAAGCGCGTTGAGGCACAACGGCGTCCGGAGAAAGCAGCGGGATCGAAGTCCAGGCTACTGCCGCGGGCGAGGACTCGCCGCAGGGAGCTGCCCGACAGCTCCATTACCACCCGGCTGTCGGTGACTTCTTCGATGACGACCAGCAGGCCCTGCAACTTGTCACGCA
>CAXBBA010000556.1:0-2013 GCA_963973805.1 uncultured Halieaceae bacterium
CACCAGGTTTGCTGCAAGCGTCACGAACGCTGCCAGCGGCGGATGCCCGATCGCAGCGAGACACAAACCGAAGGCGAAGGCGGTCAGCAAGACGAGCAGGATCGTCCCGGCAAGGCAGCGGAATGCACCCTGCCGCGGAAGAGCCAATGCATCAATGAGCACAGCACCGAACAACGCGAGAAAGAACGAAGACGTCAAACCCATTACGCGCCGCGCAGAAGCTGCGACGCCGAATTTACGCCAACTAGGCACGCCCTGGCGGATATCGGGAACATCGCGTCAAAGAGGGTTTGCATCATTTTAGGTCTTGTTTCCCTTCATTTATGGGGCCCTCAGCCCTATACGGGCGCCAGATGGATGACGGAAAGAAATTCAATATCCTTGAGGATACCCAAGCGGGCGTCGAGACGGACCTCGAGGACGGTGTAGCGTCTACCCTCGTGCCCGGCTTCGGCCCTGACAAGAGCAGCGAAGCCGAAGCCAAGCCGCGCGTAGTGCTGTTACTGCAAGGCCTGATGGGGCGGTTGTTCCGCCGATTGGGGCAGGAGCTTATCCGCCGTGGCCATACTGTCTACAAAGTCAATTTTAATGGCGGAGACCGGATTTTCTGGCGCTTGCCCGGGGGCATAGATTATCGCGGTTCGCTCGAAGACTGGCCCGAGACGCTACGCAGTCTGATCCGCGAAAAAGGCGTTACCGACGTCGTGCTGTTTGGTGATTGCCGTTTGCATCACCTCGCCGCGACGGGAATTTGCCGCGAATTGGGTATTCCCGTTCACGTGTTCGAGGAAGGGTACATTCGTCCCGACTGGGTGACGCTGGAACTGGGCGGAGTGAACGGTCATTCGGCACTCCCCCGCGATCCGCAGTTCTTCAGAGAATTGGCGGCATCACTACCGCCTGTTCCAGAACACAACCAGGTCCCGTCTTCCTTCCGGCGACGCGCGGCAGAAGGACTGCTCTACAACGTCGCGGACCTGTTCTCTCGCCGATATTATCCGCACTGGACTACGCACCGTCCCTGGCATCCGCTGGTCGAAGGAGTCGGCTGGGTGCGCAAGCTTTCTCGTGGGAAGGGCCGGAAGGCTCGGTCAAATGCGCTCGTAAGAAGATTGCAGGACGAAAACACAGATTTCTTCCTCTTTCCGCTGCAACTTGCATCCGATGCGCAGATTCGCTTGCACTCACCCTTCGCCAGTATGAACGATGCACTGATGCTGGTTCTGAGATCTTTCGCCGTGAATGCGCCGGAAGGAACTCGGCTCGTGGTCAAGGAACATCCGCTGGATAATGGCGTGGTGGACTGGGGCGAGGAAACACGGTCGATGGCCGCGCTCCTCGGGATCGAGCACCGCGTCGATTTTATGGCTTGGGGCGATATCGTTCCTGTCGCTCGGCGAGCCCGTGGTATGGTCACCGTCAACAGCACCAGCGGGACTTTGGCCCTGGGAATGGGCACTCCCGTGGCGGTGCTCGGCCAAGCTGTCTACGACATTGCCGATATCACCTATCAGGACGGGATCGATGCTTTCTGGTCAGACCCGACCCCACCCGACCTTGAGACCTTTGCTGCCTTCCAGCGGGTGTTAGTGGAGCAGTGCCTTATCCCTGGCGGCTTCTTCTCAGAGGAGGCACTGGACAAGGTGGTACGCCACGCTGTTGCCAGGTTTGAAGGCGACGGGTTGCTGCCGGAATAGAGCGATGGCTATTGCGCGGTGCTGCACGAGCTTGGTCACCAGGTTTGAATCCTGCCGGGCGCGCCAGTTTTTCCGCCTCGCGCTAACCGAATGGCAACCAGCGTTGCCCTATGGCGCGCTGCATGAATGCGCCTTCGACCAATTTTCGTTCCTCGCCCGGGTTCAAGACCGGGACTGGCCGCACGACGGCCAGCGCCAGCAGCACGTCGATGCGCTGGGCCGCGCTTGGCGAGGCGGGACAGGTGGTGGCGATGCTGGCCGGGCTGGAGACCGAACATCCCAGCAGGGAAATCCGCAATTTTCCGGCACTCATCCG
>CAXBBA010000557.1:0-2010 GCA_963973805.1 uncultured Halieaceae bacterium
GACTGGAATCGCGATGTGCTGGCCGTGACCGTGAATCGCTGGCCCCACGGCTACGCCCGGGACCTGCTGGACCTGGAAGACCCCGCGTGGCTCGCCAGCCCCGGCCCCTACGAAATCGGTCGCCAGCCCTTCGGCAACATCGCCATTGCGAACTCGGACTCGGGCGCCGATGCCTACACGCACACCGCCATCGACCAGGCCTGGCGTGCGGTACACGATCTGCCGGACCTGCCTCAGGCCTGAACACTCCAGGCCAGCAGCAGCTGGGCGCCAAAGTACAGGGGCAGGCCCCAGAGTCGGTTGCCAAACCCCGGCGCCACGAACTGGTTTCGCGCCACCGCCAGGTCTGACACGGCGAAACCCCAGGCACCGATGACAATCGCCATGGCGGGGGACGAACCCCAGGTCGTGCCCGCCATGAGCAACATGCCGCAGATCACCGCGACATAGGCCACCACGGGCCCCTTCATCGGCTTCGCCACATGGGGCCAGAGCCAGCGAAGACTCGCCACCGCGAGTACGAGGACCGGCGGAATACTCACCCAGAGTCCCACCGGGCTCCAGGGCAACTGAAAGAACGCCGCCGCGTAGGCCAGATGGCCCAGCAGAAAACTACCCAACCCGAGCAGAAAGGTCCGGTCACCGGAGGCGATAAGAAAGACGTCCCCCGCCAGACAGAGCACCAGCCCCAGCAGCAAAATCTGACCGTAGACAGATTCCAGCGCTCCCGCCACCAGCGCCAGCGCCACGAAGCACAGCGACGCCAGGGGCTTGAATATCCACTCCAGCGCCGGCTGCCGGCGCTCACTGAACAACACCAGCACCACACTGAGGGTGGCCAGGACCACTAATTGAACGGGGGTAATGGCGGGCATGGGGCTCTCCGGTAGCTCTAGCGGCGAAAGCGTACTACGGGGAGGCAAAAAAAACGCGAACCCGACCTGGTTTCGCCGGGGTGTGCGGTAGCCAGGTCGCGCTCGCGCGAGGCAAAATTCTGCCCGAGGAGATGCAAATACGAATGATTCGCATATGCTACATCTCCCCCCCGCTTCCGTCAAGCGGCTCGTTCAAAATGATTGCGATATGGCTGACCCGATAGAGAACAGGGCCCGGGGATCAGCGACCGGGGGCGGCTTCATCAACCTGATTCAGCTGACGCTCGTACTCGTCGTAGGGCGCACTGACGTTCTCCATGCAGTCTTCGCGAATGCTATCGGGGTTCTTCTGACATTCCTGCATCTGGCTGTGCCGCACTGCGTCATAGATCTGACGATTGCTGCAGCCCGTTGTCACCGTCGTCGCCACCACACCCAGAGCAATGATGGCACCGCACACCGGCGTCCCGAATTTCATCCTACGCTTCCTCACTGTTGTCCTGCGGAGTGCCGAACCATTCGGCCATTCTGGTTTTCGCCTTCTCCCGGACATCGTCATCAATGTACATCGACACGGTGGCGATCGCTGCCGCCAGCGCTCCCAGATCATCGGTGAATCCCACGCCCGGTATGAAATCGGGGACCGCATCCATGGGCAGCACAAAGTACGCCAGGGCGCCGTAGACCACCGACCTCGCCCAGGCGGGGGTCGCCGGAGCCTGGGCGGCATAATACAGCCACAGCGCTTTCTGGATCACTTCTCGTCCCGCAATCACAGCGACTCGACGCAGCTTGCCCCAGAAACCGGCGTGATCGAATGTTTCTACCGGCGCTTCTGCAGCGGCAGTCTTCCGGGCCAGCGTCGCGTTGCCGGAATCGGACTTGCCAGTGATCGGGACTTTCGTCACGGGGCGTGAACCCACTGCAGCGCGCTGTCCAGGTCCTCAAAGAATTCAACGGTGCCGGAGGTGAACCAGCCAGCGACCTTTGCGGCGAACTTCAGCCACTCCTTGTCGCCGTAGATCGCGATCTTCTCAAACTCATTGCCGTGCTTGAGTCCAAGCTTGAGATCATCCCAGGCGGCCCGGGCCTCCCATCCCTCGAGCTCCGTACCATCGAAGAGCACGCGCACACG
>CAXBBA010000558.1:0-2008 GCA_963973805.1 uncultured Halieaceae bacterium
AGGCGGCGTTGTCCGGTGTATCGACCAGTGATATCGCCCAGACCCTGAGCATGGCGAATGAGGGCTATGTGGTGGGCTATCTGCAGCAGGAGCGGGAACTGAATCCGCTGCCCATCGAGCTGCGTCTGGCGCCGGAGCAGCGTGCCAGCCAGGCGGGTCTGGAGCGTCTGCAGGTGCGCGGGCGCAGCGGCGTGGTCAAGACCAGCAGCCCCCAGGGCCTGGACGTTGCGCCGCAGCCCCTGGTACCCCTGGGGGAGCTCGGTCGCTTTGAGTATCAGGAGGCGGATACGCCGATCTATCGCAAGAATCTGCGCCCCGTGGTGTACGTGACGGCGGAACTGAACGGGCGCACCCCGGGGGCCGTGGTTGCGGATCTCGTGGCGGACTACGGTGAGGAACCCGGTGCAGGGAACACGGACTGGGAGGCGCGCACCTACCTGAACAATGGCGGCGGTGATGGCTGGAGCCTGCCCGATGGCACGTCCGTCGATTGGGCGGGTGAGGGGGAACTGCAGATCACCCTGGATGTGTTCCGGGACATGGGCTTGGGTTACCTGTTCGCCTTGCTCGCGATTTTCGCCGTGCTGCGTATGCAGACCGGTTCCGTCGCCCTGTCCCTGATCATCATGCTGGCCATACCCCTGACAATCATCGGCATCATGCCGGGCTTCTGGATCATGAATCAGCTGGGCGAGCGAGTGATTGCCGGCGCGCCGGAACCGGTGCTGTTCACGGCCACCGCGATGATCGGCATGATCGCCCTGGCCGGCATCGTCGTGCGCAATTCCCTGATTCTGGTGGAATTCGTCACCCAGGCGCGGGACCAGGGGCTGGCCGTGCGTGAGGCGGTGTTGCAGGCGGGCAGCGTGCGCATGCGTCCGGTGTTGCTGACCGCGGGAACCACCATGCTGGGGAATCTGGTGATCACCCTGGACCCGGTATTCAACGGTCTCGCCCTGGCCATTATTTTCGGCATCGTCGCGTCCACGCTGTTCAGTCTGGTTGTGGTGCCGGTGGTGTATCTACTTGTATTCGACGACAGTGCACCGGCGCCGGTCGCCGATCGTTTCGAGGAATCCGTCCCATGAGTACCACCCGTACCCTCCTTCTCTCCTTCGTCGCCCTGGCCGGGCTGCTGGTGGTTATCGGCATGATGGCGGGCGTGTTCCGCGATCGCATTGAGCCGGGATTGCTCGAGCAAGGGAGTCCCGAGCAGGGCGATGTGTATGTCGTGGAACGTTCGATGGTGGCAGCCATGGAGCCGGTGCCTGCTTCGGTGGAGGCCCGGGACACCACCATCGTCGCTTCGCGTTTGCTGGCGCGGGTCGAGACGGTCTCGGTGCGCGCCGGCGACTACGTCGAGCAGGGACAGGTGCTGGCTACGCTGGATCAGCGAGACCTTGAGGCGCGGGTACGTCAGGCCCAGGAGGGGCTCCGGGCGGTGGAGGCGCGCTTGACGGAAGCGCAGCAGTCCCTGGCGCGAGCCATCGAGCTGCAGGGGCGCCAGCTGTTGTCGGATGCGGACCTGGATGCGGCGCGGGCGGCGGCGCAGGCCCTGGCCGCCGATAAGGCGGCAGCGGAACAGGCACTGGTGGAAGCGCGCACGGCGCTGTCCTATGCCGAGATTCGGTCCCCCCTGGCGGGTCGCATCGTTGAGCGCTTTGCCGAGCCCGGTGACACCGTGTCTCCCGGTGCCCAGCTGCTGTCGCTCTACAATCCCGGGTCCCTGCGCGTGGAGGCCTGGGTGCGGGAGTCCGTGGCGTTGACCCTGTCCGTTGGGCAAGCCCTGACCGTGGAGATTCCGGCGCTGGAGCAGGTGCTGAGCGCACGCATCGAAGAGATCGTGCCCGCGGCGGATCCGGGGTCCCGGGCCTTTCGGGTCAAGGCTCTGCTGGGCGCGGCACCGGGACTGCTGCCGGGTATGTACGCCCGTGTGGACGTGCCCCGCGGTGAGCGCTCCGTGCTCCTTGTCCCCAGGGATCGTGTCGCCAGCGTGGGCCAGCTGGAC
>CAXBBA010000559.1:0-2006 GCA_963973805.1 uncultured Halieaceae bacterium
CAAGGTAGTGGACGCGGCCTTCGAAGGCCGCCAGACCGACGTGGCGGCGCTCATGGAAGGTGCGCTGGAGAGCGATCGTGAGGCTCTGGTGCAGAAGATCGGCGAGAACATCGGCGTGCGTCGCATCGCACTGACCGATGCCGGTGAAGGCGTAGTCGGTGCCTATGTGCACGGCAACAACCGCATCGGCGTTCTGGTGGAACTCCAGGGCGGCGATCAGGATCTGGCCCGGGACGTGGCAATGCACGTAGCTGCGGTCAATCCCCAGGTGGTCAATCCCGACGACATGCCCCAGGAAGTGGTCGAGAAGGAAAAGGAAATCTACACCGCCCAGGCTCTGGATTCCGGTAAGCCCCCGGAGATCGTCGAGAAGATGATCGGAGGCCGTATCAAGAAGTTCCTCGCCGAAAACAGCCTGGTGGAACAGGCCTTCGTCAAGGATCCCGATACGACGGTGGGCAAGCTGGTTGCCGCCGCAGGCGCCAGCGTTGCTTCCTTCGCCCGCTTCGAGGTCGGTGAAGGCATCGAAGTCGCCGAAGTGGACTTTGCCGCCGAGGTTGCTGCGCAGCTGAAGGGCTGAGGAGCATCGACGAAACTGAAGACGGGGCCCAGGCCCCGTTTTTTGTGTGCGGCCGACGCGTCGACGGGGTCCCTTTCTAGTAGACTTGCGGGCCGGGGAGGAACAAGCATGAACAGCAGTGTCGAAAAGAAGTACAAACGCATCCTGCTCAAGCTGAGTGGTGAGGCCCTGACGGGCGAGGAACGCTTCGGTATCGATCCGAAGATTCTCGACCGGATGGCGCTGGAGATCGGTCAGCTTGTGGGTATTGGCGTGCAAGTGGGGCTGGTGGTCGGTGGTGGCAACCTGTTCCGCGGCGCCGCGCTTCAGGCGGCGGGCCTGGACCGGGTTACCGGCGATCATATGGGCATGCTCGCCACGGTGATGAACGCCCTGGCGCTGCGCGACGCTCTGGAGCGGTCCAATATCGCCACCCAGGTGATGTCGTCCATACCCATGAGTGGCGTGGTGGATCACTACGACCGCCGCAAGGCGATCCGTGCCCTGTCGAGTGGTGACGTGGTGATTTTCTGCGCCGGCACCGGCAACCCCCTGTTCACGACGGACTCGTCGGCGTGCCTGCGGGGTATCGAGATTCAGGCGGAGCTGGTGCTCAAGGCCACGAAGGTCGACGGTGTGTACTCCGCCGATCCCATGAAGGATCCCGATGCGGTGAAATACGACGAGCTCAGCTACGACGAGGTGCTTGATCGCAAGCTTGAGGTCATGGACCTGACGGCGATCTGCCTCGTGCGCGACCACGACATGCCGGTGCGTGTGTTCGAAATGGAGAAAGCCGGTGCGTTGCTGAAAATCGTCCGCGGGGGCGATGAAGGTACGCTGATAAGATAGTTGGTTTTAATGCGGGAGGAGCACCTGTGCTCGAAGATATTCGCAAGGACACGGAAGGGCGCATGCAGAACAGCGTCGATGCCCTCAGTGTCAATTTCAACAAGATCCGCACCGGGCGGGCTCACCCGAGCCTCCTCGACGGACTGAAAGTGTCCTACTACGGCGCCGATACGCCCCTGAGCCAGGTGGCGAACGTGAACGTGGAAGACGCCCGTACCCTGTCCCTGACCGCCTGGGACAGGTCCATGATTCCCGAGATCGAGCGGGCGATCATGAAGTCCGATCTGGGGCTCAATCCGGCGACCGCAGGCGAAGTGATTCGCATACCCATGCCGGCGCTGACGGAGGAGACCCGCAAGGGCTACATCAAGCAGGCACGCAGCGAGGCCGAGTCGGCCCGGGTATCGGTGCGCAATGCCCGTCGCGATGCCATGGCCATGCTCAAGGAGCTGGTCAAGGACAAGGAAATCAGTGAGGACGACGAACGCCGGGGCCAGGAGCAGGTGCAGAAGCTTACGGACAGCTTTGTGGCACGGATCGAGGAATTGCTCGCGGCCAAGGAAGCGGACCTCCTCGAGATCTGACCCGGTTAATG
>CAXBBA010000560.1:0-1999 GCA_963973805.1 uncultured Halieaceae bacterium
AACTGACATGCCTGCGGACCTACGACGCAAATTCGACATGTTGATGCGCTCGGACAACCGGGAACTGCGAAGCGTCGCGGCGGGGGCTCTGGGTGCCAGCGTTCAACCGCTGGTTTCCCAGGATCGCATCGTCGGCCATCTCTGCATCGTGGCCGAGGTGACGGAGCGGCGCGTGCGTGGGCCGAGCTACGAAGAGAAGCAAGTGAGCGCCACCGGCGGCCGCTATCTGGCTCAATTGCTGGAGCAGTGCGAAGAGTATCGCCAGCCCGTGGACGTCACCAGTTCCCACATTGGTGAAGGCTATAATCTTTATTCCCTGCGCCCCGATCTCGAAGCGCTCCAGACTGCAACGCTGCTGCTCAAGCTGGACTGCCCCGTGGCACTGATTGGTGAGTCCGGCATGGGGCGTTCCCAACTGATCGAAGAGGCTGCGCGAAACGTGCCCGGCCCGGCTTGCGCGCAGATCCGGGTCGTTCACCCGGACACGCTGGGTAGCGACGCCGGGCACGGTCTGATGCGCCTGCTCTCGGGGCTCGAACACACCCTGGTGCTGATTCGCGATGCCCAGAACTTCACTCTGAATGTGCAGGAGGAGCTGGGTCGCGTCCTTCTGACGCGCCAGGTCAACGGCCCCGACGGCCTGAAGGCCCTGTCCTCCCTCCGCTTTGCGCTAACCCTTCCCCGGCGAGTCAATCAGCTTCTGGACGAGGGGCTGCTGCACGAAACCCTGGTATCGGCCCTGCTGGCGGGGGAACTCCTTGTGCCAGGTCTGGAAGCCAATCGAAGCGAGACGCTGCGCTGGGCGCAGCCTATCCTCGAGGCCGAGGCAGCATGCACCGGAACGGGGCCACGCCACTTCGATGAGGACGCCCTCGCCGCGATCCACGAGCACAGCTGGCCCGGCAACCTGCTGGAATTGCAGGGGCGCATCAGCGATGCCCTGGCACGCAGCCCCCGAAGCAACGTGTCAGTACTGGATCTGGGCCTCTTCCGGCTGCAGGGCGTGGAACTGCCCCTGCCGGAGCCCATGGCAGCAGATCTGTTCCTGCCCAACCAGGCCGGCTCCCTTTCCTCGGCGATTCGGGATGTGGTGGAGGTCGCCGCGAACATGGCCGCGCCGCCACCGGTAGCTCAGTGGCTCGAGGACGAGATTGTCACAGCGACCCTCGACCGCTTTCGCGGAGACCGGGATCCCCTCGCCCGCAGTGCAGAGTTCCTGGGGGTGAACAACGACACGCTGCGCTCCCGCGTGCGTCAAAGCGACTTCAGCAGTTCCGCCAGGCACAGCACCACCTATTGGCAGAGCGCGCGCCTGGCCACGAGAAACTGGATCAGTGCCCTGTCGATGATTCCGGGCGATTATCGCCAGGAGGCCCTGCGTCAGGTACGCCTTGCCCTGGGTGATCGCCTCGACAAGCTCCCCACCGACAGGCGCGAAAGAATTGCCCGAAACTCGTTTGACGATTATATTTCCTAGCTCGCAACAGGCTTTCTCGGCCGAACCGGCAAATTCATGGCTGATGTAACAACGCTACACCCCTCCAAGGACTCGCAAGGAGCAGCAATGCGTCGTGCGCGGCGCCGCGAACAATTCCTTGCCCTGGGCGAGGTTTCCCCCCAATGCCGGGGGTTTTCGTCGCGCCTGAACATGCTTTGCGGGCTGGCGAGAGAGCGGGATCTGGGTGGTGGCCGGCTGGAAGACATCGCCGCGCTGAATCCGGACTGGAATCTGGACGATGTTCGCCGCTGGCTGTGCGAAGACCACCTGCCGCCCCGGAAGGATCTGCGGGCGCTAGTGAGCTTTCTCGTCTCCGGTACCGAAAAAGGTCAGGATGCGGACCACTGGGAGGCTTATCTGGTTTACGGCGGAGAGCTGGTCAGCAACCCCCTGCGCTCCATGGTGAACTCTCCGTCCTCGGCCTATCTTGCGCTCGCTGCCAGGACCCTGACGGCAATTACCAACGAATATGAGCTTCGCGCGAGCGAATACGACGCGGAA
>CAXBBA010000561.1:0-1999 GCA_963973805.1 uncultured Halieaceae bacterium
CATGCTCACCGTGGACCCGCGCGGTGCGCGGCATGAGCAGGCCCAGAATCTGGGTTTCCAGGGCCGCGAGATTCCGCGTGTGTACGATCGCCGGGCGCAATCGGCGCAGCAACCGGTACAGCCGGACGAACATGCGCGGGTCATTCCCCGGCCGCTTGTGCAGCGCATACACCTCGGCGGCACCGGGGCGAATGCGGCTCTCGAAGGGCCCGGATTCGGTGAGGCAGATAATGGCGTGGCGATAGCGCTCCGGCGGTGCGCGGTTAATGATGTTCACCAGCCCGTTCTCCAGGCCACCGGTGCCCAGCGCAAAGATAATGTGCACCACCAGCGGCGGCGCGTCCGGAGCAGGCCTCGCCACGGCTACGTCCGGGTGGCCGCCAGGGCGGCCAGCAATTCATCGCCATGGGACCGCAGAAAGCTGTCGAGCACGGAGCTGGCGCTTTCGAGGTCGTCCGCCCGCTTCAGTGGGGTCGCAAGGTAAACCCGGGTGCTAACCCGATGCTGACCCAGGAGCTTGCGCCGCGCTTCAATAAGCTTCACACCCGCGGGACTGGCAGTGACGACGTCGTCAACCTGATACCAGCTGTACACGAGAACCTGCGTCCCCGTCGCATTTCCCCGCATCACGCTCGCCGTAACCTCAACGGTAGCGCCGCTGGCGAGGGTCAGGGAGTTCTGATGCCGCTCCATCTCCCGCCAGCGATTGTCCGTGTCGCCCTTGATCCCGCTGAAATAATCCGCAACCTCTCGCCCCTGCTCCTGTCGCAGGAACTGGTCCGACACCAGCTGCACCGTAGCCGGTCCGCTGCAGTGGCGCTCGATGTGTCGATCGGATGGCTCCTCCCGCGGCGCCCACCGCAGACCCGACCCGTCAACGCAATGCCAGGGCGCATCCACGTCGAGCCGGAAGTCTTCGAGCGCCACCTGCCGGGCACCGGGAGTCGTCAGATAACGGGACAGGGGGACGAGGGACAACAGGACTGTGGCCACGGCGAGCACCACCCAGGTCCGCACTGATGCCGGCGCCAGCGTCACGGCTGCCGGCGAATCCGCTCCCCTGGAAGACGTTTTGCCACCCTGCTCCTCGGCCCACAGACCACCGACCCAGAACAGCAGCAACATCACGATGCCGAAGAATATCCATCCATAAATCAGGTGGTCGATCCCCGTCGCGAGGCGCATGTCACTCAGGTGACCAATCATCACGATGAGGTAGGCACGCAGTACGTTCGCCACCACGGGAACGACAAGGGAGGCGGCCACAAAGGCCAGCTTGCGCCAGATCGAGGTGTAGGTGAGATGCGCGTAGATCAGACCGAGGGTGAAGGACGCGATGATGTATCGGACACCGCTGCAGGCCTCCACGACGGACCAGCTCCCCGTCGGCAGCTGGAAAAAACGACCCTCCTGGTAAACGGGTATGCCCGACATCTGGATAAGACGAACCGTGTACTTGGCCGTCAGATCCATCATGGGCTGCTCCAGCTCGATGCCCATGGGGACCATGAGGAACAGGAAGCCCAGGGGGAAAGCCAGCACCCTGCCTATGGGCAGCCCCAGCACCGCCACGACGCCGGTGACAAGCAGGGCCACGAACGCCAGTTGCATGAGCACCTGCACCGAGACCAGGCTGCCGATAAGCCACAGGACAGTCAGCAGGGGCAGCAAAAAGAGCGCCGCCGGAAACGGGGTGTTCAGAGGGAGCTCAGCGAGCGCCTCGCGGCTGCGCCACGCCAGCCAGAGGCTCATGGGCGCGACGAGAAAACCATGGGTGAACGTCTCGGAGCTGGACCACGTGTCCACCATCGATGCGAGCGTACCGCCCAGCACCATCGAAACGAGCAGTATCCAGAGCAAGGCCAGAAAATAGGGTGACAGGAGGAACGCCATCGCGCCTTCGCGAGTCCACTTGGACATAACTAAGCTCTCACCTCTTTCCCTTCAAGAATCTGCACAACGGGAGCCAGACACCGGTCCCAGGAAAACTCGTCCAGCA
>CAXBBA010000562.1:0-1995 GCA_963973805.1 uncultured Halieaceae bacterium
CCCGTGGTCTGCGTTGCCCCGAACCGGTGATGCTGCTGCACAAGGCCATTGCCGATGTGGCGGTGGGCGAGGAGTTGCGCGTGCGGGCCACGGATCCCACCACCGAACGGGATATTCCACAATTTTGCCGCTTTCTGGGCCACGAACTGGTCAGCCTGCATCGCGACGGAGATGAGCTTGTCTATCTGCTGCGCAAGGGCGGTTAACTGCGAGCAACTGATTCGCGCCTTCGACACGCTGTTCCTCGAGAGCGAGCGCACCTGCCTGCGCGGTGGCGCCGAGGAGCCGCTCTACGAACCGCCGGGCGATGGTCCGGCGGTGATTCACTTCCGTGAAGACTATCGAGCCAGTGCGCTCCACGAGATCGCCCACTGGTGCATCGCGGGCCGGGTCCGGCGTCAGCAGCTGGACTATGGCTACTGGTATGCCCCCGATGGCCGCGACGCGGCCCAGCAGCAACGTTTTATGGCCGTGGAGGCACGGCCCCAGGCTGTGGAGTGGTGTCTGGCGCGGGCGGCGGGACTGCCTTTTCGCTTGAGTCTGGACAATCTCGACGCGCCTGCGTCGGCCCGGGACATGCGCGGCTTTGGCGAAGCGGTACTGGCGCAGGTGCGGTCGCTGCAGCGCAACGGTTTACCGCCCCGGGCGCAGCGATTTCATGATCACCTTGCCGCGTTGCGCTCTGCCGAGGGCGCCGCGGTGCTGCCCCTGGCCGCCCAGCACTTTCACCTGGATGAATTGCTGTGATCCGCCTGCTGGCAGATGAAAACATGGTGGGGCTCTCGGCCCTCGCATCTCCGGGTCTGCAAATTCGCACCGTGGCGGGGCGTGCCATCGATCGCGCGGCCGTCGCCGAGGCGGATGCGCTGTGGGTGCGCTCCGTCACCCCGGTGACCGCGGATCTGCTGGCGGGGAGCCCCGTGCGTTTCGTCGGCACGGCAACGGCGGGCACGGAACACATCGACGAGACCTGGCTGCGCGCCAGCGGCATTGCCTTCAGCGCGGCGCCCGGGAGCAACGCCAATGCGGTGGTCGAGTACGTGCTTGGGGCGCTGCTCGAAACCGGCGCCTGGGCACAGCTGGAAGAGGGCGGGTCCCTGGGAATCGTCGGCTACGGTCACGTGGGCCAGCGTCTGGCCGCGGTCGCTTCCCGCCTGGGATGGCGAACGGTGGTGAGCGATCCTCCGCTGGCCGCGTCGCGGCGGGAGCGGGGCGAGGATGGGGCGGCCATGGAAGCGTCCCTGGCCCAGGTGCTGGCCTGTGATGTGATCAGCCTGCACAGCTCCCTGGAGCGTGACGGGCCGTGGCCCAGCTATCACCTGCTGGGCGAGGAGGAGCTGGCACAGTTGCGCTCGCACCAGTTGCTGATCAACGCCTCCCGGGGCGCCGTTATCGACAACGCCGCACTGTGTAATCGCCTGGCCGCAGGGGCACCGCCGCAGGTGGTGCTGGATGTGTGGGAGGGCGAGCCCGATTTTACGGTGCGCTTGCTGGACTTCGATGCCCTGCGCATCGCAACCCCGCACATCGCCGGCTATTCCCGCGACGCGAGGCACCAGGCGACGCTGCTGCTCTATGCCCGCCTGCGCGAACTGTATCCCGATCTGCCCGCTCCACCGGATGCCGGTGGTGATCCGAACGTATTGGATGGAGAGGGGATAGATGATGCCCGGGCCCTGCTCCGGTGCTGCTATCGCATTGATGAGGATGATCGGCGCTTTCGGGCTCTCAAAGCCCTGGAGTCCGGCGCGCGCGCAAAGGCCTTCGACCGGCTGCGCAAGGAATATCCCCTGCGACGGGAGCTGGCGCATAGTGTGCTGGGTGGTGTGCTGTGTGATGTGTTGGGTGACGAGATGGGTAGCGAGCAGAAAGGGGAGTCGGGTAGTGCTGCAGGGCGGCTCTACGAGGCTCTGCACGCGTCGCTGTGAGAGCGAGCGAGTTGGAGCGGGAAACCGGGTTCGAACCGGCGACCTCAACCTTGGCAAGGTTGCGCTC
>CAXBBA010000563.1:0-1989 GCA_963973805.1 uncultured Halieaceae bacterium
GGAAGGCGGGAGAGGATCGCGTCGAAGCCATCGATGGCCTCGGCGTAGCGCCCCAGCTGCAGGAGGTCGATGGCGCGCAGGGACTGGTACTGCAGGTTCGCCGGTGCGCTGGCCAGGAGTTGTTCGGCCTGGGCGAGGGACTCCTCGAAGCGCTGGCGCTTGCCCAGAACGCGAATGAGCTCGATGCGCAGGCGCGCGTCCGTCGGGGCGAGTTCACAGGCGGTCTCCAGCAGGAACTGGGCCTCATCGAGTGCGCCGAAGCGGGAGCCGATATCCGCGAGCAGGCGCATGCCCTCCGTATGGCGAGGATTCTGCTGCAGAAAGCCCCGGCACAGCTCCTCGGCCTTGACGATGCGCCCCTGGGCCAGGAGGTCCGTTACCGCCAGCAGGGCGCGGGGCAGGGCCCGGGCCTGTTGCAGGCGCGCCTGGGTCACCGCGGCATCGCTGTCGCGGCCAAGTTCCCACTGCAGCTTGAGCTGGTTCTCGAAACTGGCGATCAGCGCCGGATTGGCGCGCACCGCCTGCTCGTAGCTGGCGATCGCCTGTTCGCGCAGGCCCCGGTCGCGGTACAGGTGTCCGAGCTCCTGCAGTGCGCGGCCGTCCTCGGGGGACTGGTCCAGGCGCTGGCGAAGCCAGGCCTCGGCGTTGTCGAAGTCGCGCAGGTAGCGTGCGCAGACCGCAGCCAGATACAGCGCCTCACCGTCATCGGGAGTCTGCTGCAGCTGCTCGCGCAGCACGGCCAGGGCGTCCGCCATGCGTCCGCCCTGCATCAGTGCCTGAAGCTCCGTCTTGTCCGCCGGCGCGTTTTTCTGCCTGTCGTTCACACCATGCTCCGGCGGCGGCTCCCGGGAGCCGCGGTCCGCTCTTACTCGAAGTTGTAGCTGAAGCGCAGGCCCGCGGTCATGGGTCGGGCCAGGGTGACGCGATTGCGGTCGTTCACGAAGTTCATGGACAGCTCCGCCGCTTCGTCCGTGAGGTTATCCACGAACAGTTCCGCGGTCCACTGCTGGTTGCTCACGCCGGCGGTGACGCCGAGCATCAGCCAGGAGTCCATCACCTGGCGGTTGATGGTGATGATGTCGCTGTAGGCTTCGTCGGAGTAGGCCAGGTGAGGCATGACGTGGGCGCGCAGACCGTTGGCGAGGTCCCAGGTGTAGCGGGCGCGCAATGTTGCCTGGAACTCGGGTGCGAAGGCCAGGCTGTCGCCCTCCCGCACATCGTCGGTGGGAACCAGCACCTCTGTGATCTCGGTGTCGAGGATCGAGAAGGCACCCGTCACCACCAGCCCGGGCACGCTCGCCGGCGCCCAGTCCACGGAGCCTTCCATGCCCATGACTTCGGCGTCGGCGGCGTTGTCCGAGAAGAACAGGTTCACGATGCTCGGGTCGAAGATCGTCGTCTGCAGGCTTTCGATCTCAACGAAGAACAGGCTGCCGTTGAAGCGCAGGGACTGGTCCAGCAGGTCGAGCTTCCAGCCCAGTTCGTAGTTCACCACATCGTCCGTATCCAGAGCGAAGGGCACGGAGTAATCGCCGGGGCCCTGGGCGCCGCCGGGGCGGTTCAGCAGGCCGGGGCGGAAGCCCTCAGAGAGCGTGACGAACCAGAGTTGATCGTCGTTGGGCGTCCAGGCCAGGCTCACCTTGCCAATCACGCCGTCGGTCTGGGCCGTGTCCGGCGCATTGAGCAGTGCCGCGGCCACGCGATCCGGTGCCTCGTCCACATTATCCAGGGTGTAGGTCAGGTGCGTGGAGGTGTCGCAGCTGTTGCGGAAGGTGACTTGGCCGTCGCCGTTGTAGATGTCCGAAATGTCGGTCCCGAAGGCGTTGGCATCGGGCTGGAACAGGTTACAGAACGAGGCATTGGCGCTGCCGTCCAGATCGACTTCGATGTCGTACCAGCGCGCCCCCACGGTCAGGGCGAGCGTGTCCGTCATGTCCAGAGTGACTTCGCCGTAGACGCCCATTTGTTCGTCGGTGCGACGGACATCGT
>CAXBBA010000564.1:0-1988 GCA_963973805.1 uncultured Halieaceae bacterium
GCACTTGCGCGCTTCGAAGCGGTCCATGCCGCGATAGAACTCCGGCGCGTGTTCGTTGATCGCCGCGTCCATGTCGAACACGTTGATCAGGGGCAGGTCGTGGCGCTTGCCCACTTCGTAGTCATTGAAGTCGTGGGCGGGCGTGATCTTCACGCAGCCGGTGCCAAATTCCTGGTCCACATAGGTGTCTGCGATGATGGGAATGCGTCGCTCGCACAGGGGAAGCAGTATTTCCTGGCCCACGAGGTGGGCGTAGCGCTCGTCGTCGGGGTGCACCGCGACCGCGGCGTCACCCAGCATGGTTTCGGGACGCGTCGTGGCGACGGTGAGGTGCCCTTCACCGGAGGCGAGGGGATAGCGGAAGTGCCAGAGCTTGCCATCCTCTTCTTCAGAGACCACTTCGAGGTCGGAGATCGCCGTATGCAGTACGGGATCCCAGTTCACCAGGCGCTGGCCGCGGTAGATCAGGCCTTCGCGGTGCAGGCGGATAAAGGTTTCCTGTACGGCGCTGGACAGGCCCGGGTCCATGGTGAAGCGCTCCCGGGACCAGTCCGGCGAAGCCCCCAGGCGCCGCAGCTGCTGGGTGATGCGGCCACCGGAGCTGGCTTTCCATTCCCACACGCGCTCCGTAAAGGCCTCGCGGCCGACTTCGTGACGATCCTTGCCCTCGGCGGCGAGCTGTCGTTCCACCACCATCTGGGTGGCGATGCCCGCGTGATCCGTGCCCGGTTGCCACAGCGTGTCGTAGCCCGCCATGCGGTGATAGCGGATGAGGGCGTCGATGATGGTTTCCTGAAAACCGTGGCCCATATGCAGGCTGCCGGTCACATTCGGCGGCGGGATCATGATGCAGTAGGGTTCTTCGCCGCCCTGGGGGGCGAAGTAACCGGCATCTTCCCAGCGCTGGTACCACTGTTGCTCAATTTGGGCGGGTTGAAATGTCTTGTCCATGAAGCGTGATTCGTCAGGAAAACTGGAGGGTGGGGCGTCTCCGCAAGGAGTGCGCCAACGGCGAAAGGGGCGGATTATACGCTTGCCAGGCGGTGCTCTTCCAACGCGTAACCGCGCTCGCGATAGTGGCGCCAGGAATCCCGCAGCGCCTGCAGCCGGCTCTCTTCCCGCGTCACCAGTTCGGCCACGCGGTGAAAGCGTCCCACAAAGGATGGAACCGTCGGCTTCAGGTTGATGAGCAGGTCATCGTGGGCCGTCGGTTCCTGATCCCAGGCGAGGCAGATCTGTGCATCCGGCTGCTCCGTCACCAGGGCATGGGGCAGAAAGCTGGCAGGTCGAAAGGTCCAGAGGCGCTCGTCGAGCTCCCGGGCCTGGGGCTCCGATTCGCACAGTAGATAGATGCGGTGCCCCTGGCCGTGGGCTTTTTCCGTGAGCCGCAGGGCCAGGCGCAGGCAACTGTCCTGATCCGGGTTTTCTACGATGTAGAAGCCGACGCGGGTCAAGCGACCCCGGCCCGGTCACGCAGGTAGCGCGTCAGTAGACCGACGGGCCGCCCCGTGGCGCCCTTGGGACTTGAGTCCCAGGCGGAGCCGGCGATGTCCAGGTGGGCCCAGCGATAGGCCTTGGTGAAGCGCGACAGGAAGCAGGCCGCGGTGACGCTGCCGCCACCGGGGCCGCCGATGTTGGCGACGTCGGCGAAGTTGCTGTCCAGTTGCTTCTGGTAGTCGTCCCAGAGGGGCATACGCCAGGCGCGGTCATGGCTTTCAATCCCGGCGGCGAGGAGTTCCTCCGCCAGTTGGTCATCGTTGGCATAGAGCCCCGATGCATGGCTGCCCAGCGCGACGACGCAGGCGCCCGTGAGAGTTGCGATATCGACCACCGAGGCGGGTTTGAATCGCTCCGCATAGGTCAGGGCATCGCAGAGCACAAGGCGTCCCTCGGCGTCCGTGTTGAGAATCTCGATGGTGATGCCCGCCATGGAGGTCACCACATCACCGGGTTTGGTGGCGGTGCCGCTGGGCATGTTTTCGGCCGCA
>CAXBBA010000565.1:0-1982 GCA_963973805.1 uncultured Halieaceae bacterium
GCCTCATATTCGTCTCCCAGGCCCTGAACTACGCCGGGTCATCGCCCTACATCCCGAACAATCTCATCTCCCATGTCACCTACCTGCCCACCATGGCCGCCACGGCCTACTACCACGGGCGCGTGGATGCGGGTGGCCTGAGCCTCGAGGAATGGGTGCAGGCCGCACGGGAGTTTGCGACGGACGAACTGCTGCCGGCCCTGTGGAAAGGCAACACCCTCGGCGCGGAGGATCGCGAGCGCATCCGGGATGGCCTCGTGCGCTTTACGGGACTCTCGCCGGAATACGTGGAGCGCGCCAATCTGCGCGTCGAAGGGTTTCGCTTCGCCCGGGAACTGCTGCGCGAAGAAGGCAAGGCCCTGGGTCGCAACGACGCCCGCTACGTGATGGACCCCGCCGATGACCTCACCGCCAGCGTCACCAGTGACGCCTCGAGTAACGCGATCTCCGGTGCCTACAAGGCTGCGCTCCTGAGCTACGTCCGGGACGACCTGCAGGTCACCTGGAATCGCGCCTACCTCGCGCCTGCAGACCCGGAACTGAGCGGGTCCTGGAACTGGAATCCCGCCGGCCGCGACGCCAACTGGGAGCCCCACTGGGTGGACACCACCCCCTCTCTGGTCCGGGCCCTGGAGGTGAATCCCTCTCTGCGCGTCCTCGTCTCAGCGGGCTACTACGACCTCGTCACGCCGTTCTTCGATGCGGAGTACACGCTCAACCGCTACAACATCCCCAAAGGGCGCATTGCCTACCGCTACTACGGCGGCGGCCACATGATGTACCTGAATGAGGACGCACGCATCGAGTTCCTCAAGGACCTGCGGGAGTTTATTCGGGCCCAGGCTCCCTAGGGGCCGCCGCCCAGTGGGCATCCAGCAGCTGCCCCACGGTATTGGGGATCACGAGGTGCGCGCCGTACCAGGTATGCAGGCAGCGGATGCGCGAGAAATTGGCGATACCCCCGATGCCCCGCTGTGCCAGCGCGGGCCAGGCTCCGGAATCCTCCAGGACCCGGCGTTCACTGCCCTGTAGAAAAGTCTCCCGCAGCGCGATGTGACGGCGATGGTCGGCGTCCATCGCCGCCTGCAGCGCCGGATCCCCATCGATCTGCTCCTGCAGGCGGGCGATCGTTCCCCCCGCCTCTTCGCGATCAATCTTCAGGGACAATGTGGGGTCGATGAGCCAGTAGAGCGTCGGGAAGGGCTTGCCGTCCACCACGGAAGCGACGCGGAGCACCATGGGCTCCCCCGCCCCGTCCGCGACCGCCACCGCCCGCAGGCCCCGGGGCTCCCGCCCCAGGCGCTCCCGGATCAGCTGTAGCGATGCCTCATCCAGTCCGTCCGCCAGACTCTCCTTTCCCCGTGCGATGTTCAGGTCCTGATCCACTTACCGGGCCTCCCGCCCCATCTTTGCGCTGCGTAGCCTACCGCAATCCGCGCGCCGATGAGTTTGACAAGACCTGGACATGGCCCTACTCTCACCGCCGCCCAGGGTTACCCCCGTCGCTGACAGGCACGGTGGTTTTAAAAGGGAAGCAGGTTCACGCGCCTTTTCGCGCCAGTCCTGCGCTGCCCCCGCAACGGTAGGCCGCATGTTCCGCATGCCGCAAGCCCGATACCTGACCTCCGGCAACACGCTACACGCAACACCCATGATGGAGCGGAGGGCTTCATTGAAGGTTGCAGGATTCGCCGGTCCCAACACGCTCTACCGCTTCCGCCGTTTCTGTTCCCTTGATCCCCTCCCTCAATCGCCGACTATTTTCTGGCATTGAGGAATGAGCATGACCAATATCAAAACTCGCGACGGAATTTCCCGCCGCGCAGCCCCGCAAAGAATATCTCGCGCGCTGCTGGCCGTCGCCGCTGCCGCCTGCCCCGCGCTGGGCGAAAACCTGCTGGAGGAAGTGGTGGTCACTTCCTCCCGCGTCCCCATGGCCCTGCGCGACGTGGGAACGTCGATCTCTGTGCTCACGGCCGAGG
>CAXBBA010000566.1:0-1981 GCA_963973805.1 uncultured Halieaceae bacterium
CGCGGCTTTCGGGTATTCGGCTCCGTGCGCAAAGTCAGCGACGGTGAGGCGCTGCAGCAGGAACTGGGAGACCGCTTTGTGCCCCTGCACTTCGATGTCACGGACGAACCGGCGATCATCGCCGCCGCCGCGCAGGTGCGGCAGCAGCTCGATGGCCAGACCCTCGCGGGGCTGGTGAACAACGCCGGTATCGCGGTGGCCGGCCCCCTGCTGGAGGTGTCCACGGCGGACTACCGCCAGCAGCTCGAGGTGAATCTCGTCGGGCCATTTTTGGTGACCAAGGCCTTCGCGCCGCTGCTCGGCGCCGACGACAGCCTGGCGGGCAAGCCGGGGCGCATCGTCAATATCAGCTCCATATCCGGCATTCGCGCCATGCCCTTCCTCGGCCCCTACTCCACCTCCAAGTTCGGCCTGGAGGGCTATTCCGAGGCCCTGCGGCGGGAACTGATGCTCTTCGGCATCGACGTCGTCGTGGTCGGCCCCGGCCCCGTGAAGACCGCCATCTGGGACAAGGCAGATGAGATCGATATGGAACAGTTCGGCAACTCACCCTATCGACCCATCCTGGAACGCTTCTACCGGGCCTTTGTCCGCCAGGGACGCGATGGCTATCCGGCGGACCGCCTCGGCGAACTGATCCACAAGGCCCTGACCACGCGCCGCCCGCGCCTGCGCTACGCCGCTGTGAAGGGCCGCATGGTCGAGAAGCTCATGATGAACGTCGCTTCGGACCGGACCCTGGACCGGATGATCGCGTCGATGCTCGGACTGCGACCCCGGGCCCGCAAAAAGTAATGGGATTTCTCCTCGGCCTGATCGGGCGCCTCCCGGAGTGGGCAGCCTACGGCGTGGCCCGCGCGCTCTACGTGCTGCTGTTTCACGGTTTGCGCTATCGCCGCGCCGTGGTGCGGGACAATATGATCCACGCATTCCCCGATGCCTCCCCCGAGCTGCTGCAGACCCGGGAACGGGCGGCCTACCGGCACCTGTGCAACCTGGCGGTGGAAGTACTGCGCGCCCCGCACCTTCCCCAGGCGTTCTTCGAAGAACGGGTGCGGCTGCGCAATCCCGAAGTACTGGAGCGGGCCACGAACAACTTCGAACGCCAGGCCCTGGTGCTCCTGATCCATCAGGGCAACTGGGAGTGGCTACTCCACGGCGCCATGGCCCAGCTGCCCGTGTCGGTGGATCCCGTATACAAAGCACTGCACAGCGAATTCTGGAACGATTTCATGCTCGGCGCCCGCTCGCGCTTCGGTGCGACCCCCATGACCATCGACACCATCGGCCGTGAAGTCATCCGGGGCCGACGCAGGAAGCGCATCATCGCCATGCTGGCGGATCAGGCGGGACCGAAGCACGGCGGTTACTGGAGCGCATTCCTGAATCGTCCCGCCGTGTTCTTTCGCGGCGCCGACAAGCTGGCCCAGAGCCTGAAGCTGCCGGTGCTCTTCGCCCGCTGCCACACGCTGGAGCGGGGCCACTACGAAGTGGAGTTCCAGACCCTGAGCCTGCCGCCCCACAGCGACAATGGCGATGCGATTCTCGGCGCCTATGTGGCCGCTGCCGAGGCGGCGATCCGCGATGACCCCGCCAGCTACCTCTGGACCAACCGCCGCTGGAAAAAACAGGCGCCGGAAGACGCCGTGATCGCCGGCATGCCTCCCCCCCCCATCAGCACCGAGGACCGACCATGAGGAGCGCCGCTCACCAACCGCGGCGCCCCGTGCGCAGGCGCAGGCGGAAGGCGAACAGGGAGTCCTTGCCGCTGACCTTGATGCGCCTGAGCTCCAGCGCCTCCTCCGCCACGTCGAGGGAAATACCCTCCTCGGTCGTCACCGCCGTGCGAAAACCCGCTTCGGCCACCGCCGCCACATCCGCCGGACCGTAGATACCGAAGGGATAGGCGAAGCTGTCCACCGCTACGCCGAAACGCTGCGCCAGGGACTTGCGGGCCCCGGCGATCTCGCTTTCGCGCTCC
>CAXBBA010000567.1:0-1978 GCA_963973805.1 uncultured Halieaceae bacterium
TCATCCCGGTGTTGATAAACCGGGCGCGGACGCGCTGGGCGCGGTAGAGCGCGGGGTCCAGGAGGAGCTGGTTCGTACGGGCGACACTGGTCATGCAGATCTGCTCCAGATCCGCCGCGTCCATGGTCCGCAGGCTCTCGTAAAAATCTGCCGGCCCGAGGAAGAACCCTCCGTGGAGTATGCGACCGTTCTGCAGAGTCCCCGCGCTGCTGGCGAGAAGGGCCGCGACGGTCTCTTCATCCCGCGTATCGTTGGCGAAGCTGTCTTGCCCGATGCACAGCTCGTCTCCCCTGAGGGACACGTCCTCTCCCACGACTCCGAAGCTCTTCAGTCCCTCGAGGCTCTCGTCGCTCAAGCGTGGAGGCAACAGGCCCGATTCCCGCGCATAGCGGTAGAACTGCCCGTCGATGGTCTCGCCGATCGCCCCGCTGTTCAGCCCCTGCTGAATCGGCAGGTTGTCGTAGACCTTGCGCCGCACCACCCCCGCCTGCATCAGGCGAAGCATGCCGTTGACGAACATTTCGGTGGATACATACAGGCCGGTGGAGAACGCGGACGCCTCCGCGCCCACCGGGCTGGCATGGAGCGCCTCCAGCATCTCGCGATACCGGTCGTTCTGCTGGTGGCGAAGAATAAGCGCCTGGGCAACGGCGTCGCCCAGGGCGCCGATACCAATCTGCAATGTGCCACCATCGACCACGAGGGTGCTGGCGTGGAGCGCAGTGGCGTAGTCCGTGAGCGGCACGGCGGCATTGGGCACCGCGAACAGGCGCCGGTCCCAGGCCGGGTTGCGCAGCAGTGCCGTGAAACGCCCGGGCTCCACAAGGGCATCGTTACCCATGAACGGAAGATCCGGGTGGAGCTGACCCAGCGTTACATAGGCGCCGGGGCGGCTCTCCTCAAGCATATCGAGCACATCCGCTGCCGTGTCCGGATTACAGGACAGGGAGAGCTCCATGCCGTCGTCCGTATCGCGAAACGCCAGCAGCTGGCAGAGCACATTCACTCCGGCGGCGCAGATGTCCCGGGCGATGTGGGTGTAGTTGCTGCTGATGTAGTTCTGCTGCGCGCTGGCAACATGTTTCATGGAGCCGGCCTTGACGTAGAACTCACTCACTTCCACGTTCGGTGGCAGGCGTCCGGCGCGCAGGTCTGACAGATAGTCGAGGCCTTCGTAATCGCCGAAGAGGCGCTCCATGATCGGTCCCGCTAGGCTCGCCTCGATGTCCGATGCCGGTTTGGGGACTTCCAGGGATAGCGCCGTGTAGATGTGCAGGGACAGGGAGTTGTCCCGGCGGGCACGGCGATACAGCGCATTAAGGAGCTGCACGGGCTTGCCGAGCCCCAGGGGGGCGGCCACGATCAGTTTGGGGCCGACGCGCTCAATGGCGAGGTCGATCGCCGCGTCCAGGTCATCCAGTACGGGGGGAGCCGCGGTCATCGGTGTTCTCCGTAGTTATGCTTTTTCTGCATCTGACCACAGCCCCGCCGGCGGCACCTTGACCTGTAGCAATGACCCCGGCGATTTATCCCTGGCGACGGAAGTATTCGCGACTCAGGCGAAACACGAGGGGACCGAGGAGCAGGAGCGCGATGAGGTTTGGAATCGCCATGAAAGCATTGAGCGTGTCGGCGATGAGCCACACCAGGTCCAGCTGCACCACGGTACCCACCGGTATCGCGAGTACCCAGGCCAGGCGGAACGGCATGATGCCCCGCGTTCCCACCAGGAACACCACGCAACGCTCACCGTAGAAAGACCAGCCAATCATGGTGGTGAAGCCGAAGAGGCACAGCCCCAGCGTGACGATGATGTCGCCCCCGGGGAACGCGCCGGCAAAGGCCATGGAGGTGAGGCTCGCTCCGCTGACGCCGCTGGGCAGCACGTCCATGATGACGATGACCAGACCTGTCATGGAGCACACCACCAGCGTGTCGATGAAGGTGCCCAGCATGGCGATGAGGCCCTGCTCCACCG
>CAXBBA010000568.1:0-1977 GCA_963973805.1 uncultured Halieaceae bacterium
CGTGGACCTGGTGGAGCGTGCTTCCAGACTGTTCGATCGCGTGGTGGTCGCCATTGAATTCAGCGAAAAGAAGACGCCGCTGTTTTCCCTGGACGAACGCGTTGCCCTTTGCGCCGCCGCCGTTGAGGGCATCCCCAATGTGGAAGTTAAGGGCTTTTCCAATCTGCTGACGGATTTCACCCAGTCCGAGGGCGCCTGCTGCGTATTGCGGGGATTGCGTGCCGTGGCGGATTTTGAATACGAGTTTCAGCTCGCGAACATGAACCGGGCGATCTACCCGGAGTTCGAAAGCCTGTTCCTGACACCGTCGGAACATCTTTCGTACATCTCTTCATCGCTGGTGCGCGAGATCGCGGTACTGAAGGGCGACGTCTCGCCCTTTGTACCGCCGGTGGTCAGCGACGCCCTGAAGCGGAAGTTCGCCGACGCCTGACGCCGATCTCGGATCGGCGCAGGAGCAAACTCAGCGCTGGTCGTCAGCCATCTCGTGGGCGGCTTCATTTTCCGCGTCCTTGCGGCTGCGGCGACGTTCCGCGTCCTTGTAGCTGTATCCCGGCTCGCGGCAACCCAGGCAACGCATGAACGTCGTCTCGGCCGGGCCGAGCACCAGAGTCTCGGCGCTTTCAGAAACGGAGCCCGCGAGCGCGGTGAAGGGGAGGGACACAACGAACGCCGCACCGCCGATGGCGGTCATGACCAGGCCGATGGGCCGGGCGACCAGCAGGTCTCCGGTCATGGCGAAGGCGTTGGGACGCTCATCAATGGAACCCTGGGCCCAGCTGGTGGGCGCCAGCAACAGGGCGATGAAGAGTACGGCAATCTTGCGTTTTACCTGCAATGCGTCAGCTAACACGTTGTTTCCTCCGCAATAAAGCGCACTGGACGGTCCGCTCAGTGTACCGAGTTCAGCGCTGGCAGGCTACGCAGTAAACACTGGCCCGCTGTCCGATGGTTTTCTCCACCAGGGAGCGTCCACACCCCGGGCAGGGTGCCCCCGCACGCCCGTAAACATGCAGCTTCTGGGCGAAGTAACCCGGCTTGCCGTCACCGCCAACAAAATCCCGAAGCGTAGTTCCTCCGGCGTCTATGGCGTTAGTAAGTACTTGCTTTATGGTCGTCGCCAAACGTTCGTAGCGCGCCTCGGATACCCGCCCCGCAGCGCGGTCCGGGCGAATGCCCGCCAGATACAGCGACTCCGCAGCGTAAATATTACCGACACCGACAACCGTGCTGCCATCCATGATGAAGGGCTTCACCGCCATACGGCGCCCCCGGGAGAGGTCAAACAGGCGGCGACCGGTAAAGGCGTCCGAGAGGGGCTCGGGCCCGAGCTTTTCCAGGGGCGCTAGGGCTTCGCCCCGGGCAAACCACTGGAAGCTGCCAAAGCGCCGCGGGTCGTTGTAGCGCAGCGTGACCGCATCCGCCAGCCGCAGATCGACGTGGTCGTGGGTTCCCGGCTCCTCAGGATGCAGCAGCACCCGCAGGGAACCCGACATGCCCAGATGAACCAGCAACGTGCCGTGGTCGAACTCGAAACAGAGATATTTCGCGCGCCGGGTGAGCGCCCGCAGCACCTGCCCGCGCAGCCGCCGGGGCAAATCCGCCGGCACGGGCCAGCGCAGGCGCCGCTCGCGCAGCACCACGTCGGAGACGGGGAGGCCGACACAGTGATCGTGCAATCCCCGGCGCGTGGTTTCTACTTCGGGCAGTTCAGGCATCGTTGTTCAGGGGTCCATCACGCAGGCACAAAAAACCCCGGACAGGGCCGGGGTCTGCGGGTCGCGATACGCGCAACGCCTTACTTGATCTTGCCTTCTTTGTAGATCACGTGCTGGCGGGCAACGGGATCGTATTTCTTCATTTCAAGCTTGTCCGGCGTGGTGCGCTTGTTCTTGTCGGTGGTGTAAAAGTGACCCGTACCAGCCGTGGAGTTCATGCGAATTTTTTCTCTCATGATCGGGCCTCCTCAGACCTTCT